>DAJW01000008.1 GCA_002496485.1 Euryarchaeota archaeon UBA36 | reverse complement strand
TCTCAAAGGTTGAGCTACATTATCTAGTGCATTCAAGTGACTCAATAGATTAGCATCTTGGAAAATAAATGATACTGTTTGTTGTCTAAGTTCAACTAATTCACTACCTGTTAGCCTTGTAATTCTCCTTCCAGATAAAGAAACCAGACCAGCAGATGGTTTCATCAATCCACCTAGACTTTTCAAAAGTGTAGATTTTCCCGAGCCAGATGGACCTACAACTGCAACTGCCTCTCCTTCGTACACTTTTACATGCAAACCTCTTAGAGCAACTACGTTACCGTCTTCAGCCTTAGATTCATAGATATGGTAGAGTCCATTGGCGCTTAAAATCTCAGGCTTATCCATATTATTCACCTTTCAACACCACCGCTAGATCTGATTTCAAAGCTCTTCTAGTTGTGAATAATAATGCTGCAATTACTGCCACGAAGACCATTATATTAACCAAAATTACTCTACCCCATGGCCATACTAAATTTCTGTCAATGGGTGTACTAGTTCCCAAGAAAATTTGGAATATATATGAGAATATACCAAATAACCCAGAGAATGCCTGAGCTAAAGCAATTCCTAATGCAATTCCTAGAACCATACTGACTACAATGATTGACATAATCTCGAATAATACTATTCTGACAACCTGATTAGGACTTGCACCAATCGCTTGAAATATTGCTAATTCTTTCTTTCTTTGACTCAAAACTAGAGACAAGAAAACGAATGCTGATGCAACTGAAGCTAAAGCTGCAACCAAGAATTGTAGGGACAATAGTCCGGGCGTTCCAAAGATTAATCCACCACTATTCTCAACCTCTTTATGCGCATTTGACCAGTCATCAGCAGATGAAACCCCTTCTCCATTGGTAATTTCAACATTTAAATTCCTCAAAGCCTCAGCACAATTATTGTCTGTTTCATCGCAAAATTCGAAGAACCATCTATTCGACTCATAATTATCTGCGTTATCATCTCCAACCAATTCTCTATAGGCACTTTCTCCTATTACTATCGACTGCGCAGCTTCTGTTCCACCTAATCCAGGTACCCATTCATGAACACCTATGAACTCAATATCGGTTTCTGTGACCGTTTCAATAATTATTGGCGTAAAATCTTCGCTAATTCCACCAAAACTATATTCTGTGTATTCAATAGTTCTTCCACCACCCATCACAAGGTCGGGGAATCCATTTCTTGCCAGTGAATTCTTTCTTTCCAGGTCTAATACATCTAATGCCTCTTCCCCCACAGTAAATCCTCCTGTACTCCACAAATCAATAACAGTATCTTGATCATCACCTGGGATAGCTTGATTATCCCAAATCAGTGTTTTTTCGTGATCATCAAATAATACCCATGTTCGAATTAACGCACCTTCTCCAGAAGGACTTGTGAAAATATCTCCTACTGAGGTCATTGCTGATATGTTACTAATCTCTTGAGATCCCACCCTATCAATAGCTAACATCATTTCAGCTCTCGCGACTTCTTCAGTTACCGGACTATCAAATTGAACCTGCATATCAGCCCCTACCTGCGCACTAGCAGTTCTCTCATCAACTAGTGAACCTGTTACTCCTTGAATTGCAGCCAGAGTAACCACAGATAGAGTCAATATCATCACTACAGCTAATCTATTTACTGATTCACTAGATCCTGAACCTCGCAATCCTCTCTTTATATCCTTCAATGCCGCAGTCCAACCTAGAATTAATCCTAGAATTCTTGGTCCTGCAGCCCCAATCCTTCCTAGAATTAGTGCTCCACCAATCCATAGCATAAAAGGGCCAAATAGAAGTAGTAAAGCATCAAAAATGAAATTTCCTACCAACCCATCCGAATCACTATTATTACTTTGGATAAAGCTTTCCAATGCTGCTAATAACCCTATAACAAATACTAGAAGATGTAACCAAGTTCTTTGCTCCTTGACTTTGGCTACCTTTCTTACACCTTCGTCAATTTCAATACTTAGAAACTCCTTAGTTCTACTTCTTCCGATAAGCCATGAAACTCCAACCGTTACAACAATAATGAAAATTATCGTTACTATTCCCAAAACTGGATTGACTCTAAATTCAGAATCCCTATCAAATTCCATAAATCCTACTGCAGCAACCAGATCTGGTGTTGCCAACATAGCAATAATGTAGCCGAAGAACCACGCAAACATACTAATTACTATCAATTCCAGTAGAACAATTCTGGATAGGGTCTTTTCGGTACCACCAATTACTCTTTGAATCGATATTTCCTTCTTCCTTTGTTCCAAAGATAGTACTAATCCGTATATGAGAACTGAGAATGATAAAATCACTATTGGAATCATCAATACGTAGTCAAAAACTTGTATAATTCCTAAGAATATGTTGAGGAAAGTTATTGTTCCAGAGATTAAGTCATTGTATTCTACTGAAATGCCAGAATTTGTGTAATTTTGTCCCTCTACATCCTTTTTCAATTCCTCTAACCATTCGGTTGCATCTGCAGTCGAAGTAGTAGGAAGTAAATTTCGATCTACTGTCAAACCTAGATATCCGTGATCATTGTCCATTAGGATAAGCCTCTGACTATCATTAAGTACTGATTCCGAAATCATTACTGGATTGAATAGCAAGGTGGGATTTCCCGCTCCACCCTCTTTATACACCGCGGAAACTTTCAGATTGGTTACAGTCATCTCAACTCTGCAAAAAGAGAATCCACTTTGTTCAACAACTTCCTCTCCAGCACAGTTTTCTAAAGTTCTACCAGCCACACTATCTTCAAAACTTAGATAATCAGTCACATATGTGAAAGTAAGAATATCTATAGTATCGTTAATGGACACTCCGGCCGCACTAGCTATTTGTGAAGGCAGTACAACCGACCTATTAGCCTCAGCATCAGCCGAGCTCGGCCATGAACCGTAGATTAACCGCTTAGAATGCCTCTCTGCAAATTCTCCATCCCAGATCCCTTCTCCATAAAATCTTAGAATTCTTCCATCATTAATTGGGGGGCCAGAATTACTAGCTTCTGGATAAGCCCAGCTAACATTCCCCCAATCTCCCGTTATCCCAGTAGCATTGGCTACATTCAATGGTTGAGGTATGATAAAGTCCTGATCGAAAAATCCATCGACACGTACTCCTTGCCTACCGAAAACTAATCCACAATCTGAAAACTCTTCCATGTTTGCTAATTCATCACATACAGATTCCCATTGAACCGAGTCATTTGTCCTACCTGTTACGTTATCACCAGGGTCCTCTGAGAAGTCCATTTTTACGTCAAAGATTTCCTCTTCAAGAGAAAACTGAAGAAATGCTTGAGATAGCCCAACTCCGTAAGCTACAACAGTTGTGATTACTAAGCTGGCTAGAAAAACTCCAGCAAATACTGCTAAACCTCTTTCTCTTCCAATCCAAGCACTTTTTGCCGCCATAATTAAGTTATCAGGAACTGAAGATAATTTCTGTATTAGTGTAGGCTCAGTGATTAAAGAATCTCCATTTAAACCATCACCATTAATATCCTTTGATTTGACTTCTTCCTCATTGTACTCATTCAAATCAACTTCTTCAGAGATTTCCTTTATTTTCTTCCCTGTAATGGGGTCGATTGGTGTAGTTTTTTCTTCACTCATATTTATTCCTCTTCAACATCCTCTCCCCAAGCTGATCTGATGTCAGATGCAGCGGTCAAACCATCCTTTAGTAGTAACATTCTATCTGCCATTGAAGCTAATATCGGGTCATGTGTTACCATCAAAATAGATATACCATCTGTCCGACATAGTTCTTTGAATAATTCAATAATTTCTTCACCACTTTTTACATCCAAATTCCCAGTTGGTTCATCTGCTAATAAAAGAGGTCTTGAACCTGCTATCGCTCTAGCTATAGCCACTCTCTGACTCTGACCACCAGATAGTTGATCAGGGATAAACTCCATCCTACTTTCTAATCCAACCCTTATCAAAGAATCTTTAGCTAGCTTCTCTGCTTCATCAGAATTTATTCCTGACAACTCTAATGCCATTACTACATTATCTAATGCATTTAATTGATCAAGTAGGTGAAAGTCTTGAAAAATCCATCCTACTCCTTTTCTTCGAATATCTACGACTTTATTCGGTGGCCTGGTTCCATAGGTGAAATCTTCTAAAGTGATTTCACCCGAATCTCCGTCCAGTAAACCACCGATAATATTCAGAAGTGTTGATTTGCCGCAACCTGATGGCCCCATAAGTGCCACTAACTCACCTTGTCGAATCTCTAAATTGATTCCTTTCAAAACCTCGAGCCTATTTCTTCCGGAACCAAATCCTTTCTTCAGTTCACTTACTCTTAGCATGAATTAACAGCTTTACTGCTTAAAAAGAGTATTTAATAGATTGTATATGTCTGTAAATTTATTCCAATCATCTAATTATGCTGTTGTAAGCATGAGCTAGTTTAATTCCCTGAGCATCAAAATTATATTTTTTTGATGTCGAGATTAATTCTTCGTCTCTGAACATTGTAACCTTCCCTGATTTAGACCAATCATCATGAAGTTTGATAATTTCATCTTTCCAACATTCAATATCTGATGGCTCAAGAAGGGAAGCTTTTGGCAGTATTTCATCATGAGTAGGTAGGGATGAGGCAATTACTTTACAACCAACAGCCATGGCTTCTAATGTTGGATTTTGTAATCCTATGGTTATGCCCGGAAAAAGCATGGCTTCTGCATTATTATAAGCCCCTAATATCTGGACTTTAGTTAGCTTTTGAATCCCTATTTTCATCAGAAAGATATCATCTTTAATGTTCGAGGGTAGAGATTCGATTACGGAATCAATAAAATTTTGTCTGAACATTTTAGAAGAGTCCCCCACTGAAACTAATAGTAATTTATCTGAAATACCGAAATTTTCATTAAAATCTCTATCAATAAAATTATTTTTATAATTCCAAAAATCCGTATCTACCGGGATTCTAACCATGGAGTTTGTAGTATTAGGAAATAATTCAGAAGCCATTCCCTGAGTCATCTTTGTGGAGCAGATCACTAAATCACTTCTGTTGAAACCCATTTTACAATCTTCCATGAATCTAAGATACTTAGAACTAGGATTTCTATTTCCTAAAGGTATAGGAATATCTCCAGCATCTAATGTCCTAGGCCTGAAATCGAATAAATTATGAACGGATATCGCAACTGGAACTAAGTTATTTTTCGGCACTAGCGCTGCATCATCTTGATTTGTAAAGTGAATCAAGTCAATATTTCCACCCTTCAGTTCCCTTTCAATAATTTTTTTATCTCTTCGATTATTTCCGCTAATCTCCACTACACTAGCTTTGGTCCATCCAGGAACTTTGGCTCTGTCTAACATTATTTCGGTAACAGAATGAAAAATATTGTAGCCTAACTCTAATTCTGAATTTCGTCTTATCAGAATCACGCGTCTAAGCATAATGTAAGCACTAGCTTAAGGGCTAAAAACGAGCTTGTTAGTTAATCAACAATACTGGTATTTTCATACTTTAAGCTATGTCGGGAGTCAATGACAGAACACCGTCCGCTTCATATTCTACTTGTTCATGTATGGTACTATCCGCATGTTGGTGGCGGGAACCAACATGTTGAGCAGATTGGTATGGAACTAGTTCGGCGGGGACATAAAGTAACTGTTTGGTGTGCAGATGTACCTGAACATGATGAAAATAGATTTAATCGAGGTGGAATAGACGTCATTAGAATCAAACCTTCTAGAGTTTTAGCAGGTGTAGATCCCGTTGTTTCTATAAATGACCTTAGTCTTGATGGAGTAGATCTAATTCATCTTCACGATACTTTACCCATATTGATTAGGAAAACCCTGAAAAGAGCCAAAAAGGAACAGATTCCTGTAGTTACTACATATCATAATGATTACATAAAAACTAGCATATTTGGTAAAATCATCAAAAAAATTAGATGGGCCATGCAGGGCAGAGATACACTACACAAATCCGATGCTAAGATAGTATTAACTTCTTATTTCGAAAATCTGTTAAGAATCAAGGGAGTTAAGGGTAAGCTAGACATAATTCCCAATGGATTCTCAAAAATAGAAGAATCACCTTCAATTCCAGAATCTCTGATAGATAGAAATAGCCAGAGACCTCTTCTTGTTTTCGTTGGAAGACTAAGTTTTCAAAAGGGACTAGACATATTATTGGACGCTGTCGATAAATTCGAAACTGACCCAGGATTTGACTTGGCAATTGCTGGAAAGGGAGAATTGTCTGAATGGTTGAAGGAACGTCATACAAAATTAGAAAGATCAGATATTGTAAAAATTTTGGGATTGGTAACTGATTCCGAAAAATTATGGCTTTATGAAAATGCCACAGGCGTAGTTATCCCATCACGATTCGAAGGATTGCCAACCGTATTATTGGAAGCAATGCACTCCTCTTGTCCTGTCATTATGTCAGATGTTAATGGCCTTGGAAGTTTAGTTAGTGAATCTAATTCTGGCCTTTCGACAATTCCAGAAAACCCAGAAATTCTGTCTAAAGCTATGCATGAAATGGCTAATTCTGAAAATGAACAACTATCCATCTGGGGGAAAAATGGGTTTGAGACCTCTAAAAAATATCTTTGGAAATCAGTTACTGAAAATATATTAAAAGTCTACAGAAGAGTCTTGGAGTGAGCTGATGAATCCCGATAAGAAATCAAAGTTACTGGTCGCTAAAGGCTCCTTCGAAGCAATGGGTGGAGCTGAAAGAGATTTGATTCGTACACTACCAGCACTCAACCAATTATTTGAGGTTAAAGTAGCAACAATTCATATTTCACCAGAACTAACTAATGTTTGCCAAAATGAAGGTATTGAACTACTTCATCCTGAAAAAAAATGGAATTTACCTAAAGGAGTACTATCTACAATTTTAGATAGAGGTACAGATACCGCATCAATAGCATGGCAAAACATCCCTAGGATTAGAGAATATCTACTTGAATCCGATGCAATACATCTTGTTAGTGGAGATGGAAGCCTCCCATTAATCAATCATATTCCCGAAGAAAAAATTGTCCATCTCTACCTGTTAGAACCGCATAGGGGGCTTTACGAAGATACTCTACATAGACGAGTAGATGGATCTCCTAAACAAAATATTTTCATTACAAATTTACTACTTTCTAGAGCAAGAAAAAGAGATCAGAAATTACTAAATTCTTTGATTAAAAGAAAGAACTCTAAATTCAGTGGAAACTCTAAATTTTCAACTGATAGAGCGAAGACTGTCTATGGAATAGATGCTGAAATTTTGTGGCCATGTGTGGATATATCTGAATTTCCATCCAATGATGATGAAGATAGCCAAAATCCGTATCCATACAATGATGACTACGTAGTATGTATTGGTCGAGCCAGTTGGGCTAAAGGAACGTGGGAAACCATAGCAATGCTTGAAGGTACAGATTTATCACTAGCTCATGTTGGTGGTGGCGAACCAAAAGCAATTTCGAAATTAGTTAATCACGCTAAATCTAAACATGTAGGTTTGTGGATTTCTCCTAAATTATCCTCTCCAGATTTAGTTTCATTAATGAGAGGGGCTAGAGCAATAGTTAGCATGGCACATAGCGAGTCATTTGGATTATCACCTATTGAAGCGTTTGCAGTAGGTACTCCAGCAATTTTCGTTGATGAAGGAGGATTTAAAGAAACCATAGTAGATGGAAAAAATGGTCGCCTTATTCCTAGAATTGAAATCAGTAGTTGGCATAATGCATTAACGGAAGCTAAACTGGATAAAATCAGAAATAACTGGAAAATAGCAGGACTTGAGAGGATCTCAGAGCTAAATCTAAGTCCTGAGAAACACGCTGAAAGACTCAAAGAAATAATTTTCAATCATTAGTTTTCAATGGCATCTTTTGACTTCTCAGATTTGAAATTATTGATATCGCTCCAATTAGTATTAGAAACATAGATATTCCTGGGCTTATCACTATAGTTTGATCTAGTGGAATCCAGAATGGTAGAATATCGAATAATGATTCTCCACGAACTAATTTTCCGCCAATGGAAGCTACCGAAGCAGTCATCGTAAATGCAGCAAGTGCCATTAGAATCTGAAAAATACTCAAAACTCTATTTTCCCATAATTCTTGACCAAAGCGCAGTCTACAGAAGACATATGCACTCCAAAAACCTAATGCAAGTCCACTGTATAAGAACTTATTATACAATAAAATATTATCTTCAGGGGTTCCCACTGAAGCCAAATCTCCCGTTAATATGGCTCCAGGCATCATTAAGACCCCGAGAATAGCTCCGACTAAAGCTGCTTTATCCATCGTATCTAAGGTTTTTTTAGTAAATTGAAATTTTTCAAGGGGTATTTTGAAACTACGTTGAATACAACAAATTGTACATATAGTAGACAATGTAAGACTTCCAATAACTATCTCAACCATTGCTGCATGAAAAGTCGCTGCTCCTACCATTAATCCTCACTCCTAATTTCAGATTCGACTATGTCAGGAACCCATTTTTCTTCAACTGAATCCCATAACCAACCTGGATATTTTTCATGAAATATCATTCTTTGTGAATCATTATTTTCAGACTCATGACTCTTACTTCTAACTTTAGAGAAATAATCGCTAAAGTCTGTTGAAACCAACCAACTCTGCATTGAGAGTACAAATCCAAAAATAATGATTGCATAGGAGAGCGCTTGAAGACGGGCCCCAATTGAAGAACCTTCAAATCTCTCATTTTCTGTTCCTATCTCCATCCATGGCTGTTCAACTGAGAAATTACCATTGAATATCGTAATCTGAAACTCAATCTTTGAATCTCCAATAGTTTTGGGAAGAAAAACTCTCCATTCTCCAATTCCTATTTCTTGAATTTCTGCAATATTACTGTTTAACTCTCCAGAAAGTTTCCAATTAACTTCAATATTATCAGTATTTTCTGTAAGAATTGTGATTGTTCCATCTCCATCTATTTCTCTATACTCAGGAATAATCCAATCCTCTGAAAGGCTAGGATAATTCTCAGGAATCGGCAAAATCTCGATTTCATGTTTCTCTGAAACTCCCAGAGCAGCGAGTCCTTTGGGATTTGGATCTATTCCATGTTGTATTGATGCAAACAGGTTATATGTCCCAGGATTAGTAGGAGAGCGAATAATCCATGAAGCATGAACTGAGCCATTTATCGATGCCCTTTTCTCAATGTAATTAGATGTGCCCCCATTTTCATCTTGAATAATTTCCCAACCATAATCAGCAGGCTGATCATTATTTCCATTTATTGAACCTAGAAGGAAAATACCCACAATCCTTTCATTGGATGTTGTAACTTCATCAATTTTTACTACAATTTCGGTTGTTGTTCCCGCGTAAACAAATTCCTTAATCTCAATAGAAATGATGCCATCAGAATCTACTGATAATGATGGGTCTCCGTGACATGAACCACCACATGTAAAATCTCTGTCATTATCCCCATTTCCACCAGGATTGGCAACTATTGGAGTTGAGCTGAAAAGTAAAGTTGTAATAATTACTGTAGTTATAATCACTTTATTTTTCATCATTATCGCCCTTCCAGTTAATATTCAGAAATATACTAATAATTCCCATAAACAGTAAAACTATACTACTAGGAATAGATAAGGATGGATTTGCAGCATTATCCTCATCATCTATTTCTGTAGAGATATTCGTTGCATCAACTGTAACTGTATTTTCATTTCCATATATCAAAATTATCTCTTGATTATCAGTTACTGCAGTTACTGCGTAATAGATTTTTGATGATACGGGTATCTGCTCAGACCAAGTTGTAATATTTGTTTCTCCGACAAGATAGTTCAAATCTAGATTTGACAGATATCGACTGTCCATGAACAAAAGCTGTTTTTCCTCAGTATTAATAGAAAATGGTGAAGATGATCGATAAATCTTAAAATTAGTATTTTCATCATTCCAATTCCATTCTAAAATAGCTATATCTCCATCTATTGAGGCAGTCAATGATTCAACAGTTTCAGGGAATCCAAGTTTTATTATCTCAGTTTTAGTATCAATTCCACCCATATCATCAATCACAGTCAATCCAATAATATGTTCACCATTACCTAAAACCACTTCAAGCATAGATCCAGTTTTTTCAATTCCACCAATGTTCCAAAACCATTCTACTATCTCGCCATCTTCATCTTCCGACGTAGACCCGTCAAAGAGAATCTTAGTTCCCGATATAGGAGTTTGATTCCTTGTCCACTCAGCAGAAGGATTAATGTTACCAATTTCCATACTCAATGACGAGCTGGAATTATATCCCATTTCATCAAAAACTGAAACTAAAACCGACCAAATCTGTCCTGGTTCTAAGAGAGAATCTGGAATAGTCCATAGATTGTTCAAATCCGCAACTAAAAATCCATTCCTACTCCAATTTACGTTATAACTCAAAATATCTCCATCCAAATCGTTCGATTCAACCTCAAGAATCAAATCATTCAAAGAATATTGAATACCATCTTCAGCATCTTTAGAAACTATATTTATTTGCGAAATTGTTGGTTCACTATTTCGAATGGTAATCTCAGCAGAAGTAACTAAATCTCCAAAATTTTCTCCATCACTAGGCCTCACTCCAACTTTCCATTTCTGGCCCCTGTAAGTTTCTGAAAATGGAATTTCTTGCAATCCATCCAATCTCGAAATTCTTTCCCCATTCAACCACCAGATTATCTCACTATTTATCTCAGAATCTCCATCTAAGTCAAATTGCTCCCAAACTACTGTAAGATTTTGATTGGTTACAAATGTAGATTCAGAAATAATTCGTATGTCTGAGACACTGGGCGGAGAATTTACTATGGTATAATTCCCTCCACTTTCCCAGGTTGACCAAGTAACTCCATCAGAAACTCTGACTTCAGCGAACCAAGTCTCTCCCTTGGAAGTTCTTGAAAAATCGATTACTTCTTGATTATTCAATTCAGAAACTATTTCCCCATCCTTGTACCAAAATATTTCGGTAAATAAAACCGGATCTCCATCTGGATCTGTAGCATCGATTGATAATTCTAGATTTTCTGTAGTATTTGTTATTCCATTACCAATAATTCCAACGTTAACTAAAGGGGGATTGTTTGAAGAACTAATTGTAATTTCATCTGTCCAAAAAATATCTCCAAAATCATCTCCGTCGAACGGAGTTACAGAAGCTTTCCATCTATCTTCAGCTCTTACAACCACACTACCGATTTCTGTTGAATTGTCCAACTCCAGTTGTCGTATATCATTCAAATACCAATATATCATCGAATATTGTTCTATGTCATTGTCTTCATCCATAAAGGTGTAATCTATCGATAAACTATCGGTATCTAGCGGATTTTCAGGTAATATTACCAAATCCGTAATACTCGGAATAGAATTTAATACAGTCACTGGTCCTACAGAAACTACATCTCCAAATTCAATTCCATCATTCGGTTTTATTTCTACTGTAATTTCATCTCCTTTGTTGAGATATTCTGAATCAATTATTGTTAGATTGTTTAATTCTGCTGATAAATCTCCGTTCACAGTCCAACTAATTTCTGTTCCTGACTCAGCATCTCCATCTAAATCAAAATAGTCATAGAGTAATTCTATTCCTGTTTCTTTTGTGGGCATGGTCGGATTTAAACTTGCATTACTTACCTCAGGCGGATTATTTTCTGAACTAATTTGAGTAGATGTATGTGTTGTAACAGCCCATGAATCTCCATTATTTTGACTATTGCCATTGGCAGCTAGAACTGCTAGACTGAAAGTTACCGAGCTTATTGAAGATGATGGTGCCATCCAGTCAACAGCCCAACTTCTATCATTAGATAATGAGTGAGTGGCCTGATTTCCAGCAGAATTCACTTTCACATTCATTAATCCAATTCCAGTTGAAAGCGTTCCATCTGAAACTTCAAGATTAAAACCGCCTTTTGTTCCAGATACTCCACCCGTCATTCCTATCGACAAAGAATAGGTTTGTCCCGGGTTAAATGTAAGTGGGAAATTATGATTTGGAGTAGGAGCGGAACCGGATTGTTGGGAATGGCAAGAACAGCCTGATGTAGAATTATATTTCCCATTTGAATTGGCCTGCGTTGAAATTATTGGTACACCTAATAGTAAAAAAATGACCAAAAATGTTGTCAACTTCGCTGAGTGCACGTATGCTGGAAGACGAATTAAACAAAAACTATGTGTTTTTTGACATGCATCTTCCGCTGGATATATGATTGAATGTTGACTCGACGAGTCATGCCTAACATAGAACGAGTAGCAATTATTGGTGCCGGAAATATGGGTTCAGGAATAGCCCAAAAAAGCTCTCAAGAGAATTTCGAAGTTGAAATGATTGATATCGAAAAAAAATGGGTTGATAATGGACTTAAGACAATAGATAATTTTCTTGAGGAAGCACAAGAAAGGAGAATATTTTCTCCTAGTCAAGTAAAATCAATTAAAAATCGAATAACCGGAAAAGTTGGTACTGAGAACATTTCTTCAGATGTAGATTTGGTGATTGAAGCAGTCTTTGAAGACTTATCAGTGAAAACTAATGTTTTTACAACCTTGGACAAGGTTTGCAATAGTGATACAATTTTGGCCAGTAACACATCTTCCTTATCAATTAATGATCTAGCAAGTCATGTTGCCCGTCCCGATAGATTTGTCGGACTACACTTTTTCTATCACCCTGCAAAAAATAGATTAATTGAGATTATTCCAGCCAAAGAAACTTCTCCTGACACTCTCAGTTCAGTTGAACAATATTGTAAAATGATGGGTAAAGTAATCATTATTTGCAAAGATCGCCCTGGTTTTGTAGTGAACAGATTTTTTGTTCCATGGTTAACCGAATCCTGCCGACTCGTTGAAGAAGGAATAGGAACTCCATCACAGATTGACTATGTGGCCAGAGAAACTTTTCAGATTGGCTTAGGGCCTTTTGCTTTGATGAATCTTACAGGATCACCTATTGCTCTACATTCTACAGAGTATTTAGCAAAACAGCTAGGCGTAGAAAGATTCCAAGCCCCTAATAATCTCAAAGAAATTGTCAATGATGGAAATGATTGGCAAGTAGAATTAGATTCAGATTGCGATGAAAAATCTGCTAATATAATCCGAGAAAGACTTCTAGGGCAAATTTTTACAGTCGCATCACAGATTGTTGAAGAAGAGATTTGCTCATTAGAGGACGTAGACAGAGGGGCTAAGATTGGATTGAGATGGTCCAAGGGTCCATTCGAGCTAGCTAATGAGTTTGGAATACAAGAATCGATAAGGATGGCTAAAAATTACTGTGAGCTTTCAGATTTGGTCTTGCCAAGATGGTTTGCAAATCTAGATTCTAAAATTCCCATTTCTTATGTTGATGTAGCTATAAAAAATAGAATAGCATATGTAAAGATAAATCGACCTGAAGCAATGAATGCTCTTAATTTAGAACTAGTAGATCAATTAGAAAAAACCATTCTTTCATTAAATAATAATAATGAAATAGATACAATTGTTATTGAAGGTGCTGGAAAATCATTTGTTTCTGGAGCAGATGTAAAATTCTTTGTAGATAAAATCAGAGAAAACTCCATAATCGATATAATTAATTTTACAGATAAAGGGCATAGTTTACTTTCATTGATAGAAAATAGTACAAAAACAACAATTGCTATAACTACAGGAGTTACTTTAGGGGGCGGATTCGAACTAGCATTAGCTTGTGATTATCGAATAGGCACTCCTACTAGTAAATTCAGATTTCCAGAAACTAGTATTGGAATATATCCAGGATTTGGTGGAACTCAAAGAACCGTTAGAATTTCAGGAATTGAATGTGCGAGATATGCTGCTTTAGCAGGAAACTTTCTAGATTCAGAAACTACCAAATCTTTTGGTTTGTTAACGCACGTTACTCAACCAACAGGAATGAATGAAATAATAGAAAATCTATCAAATTCCGGGAAAAATAAAAATAAGTATCCAGGAAAACCTAATGATTTAACTTACAGCTCAGTAAAATTTGCCATGGAATTTTATTCAGAAGATAATATGGATAAAATTTTCAGAGGCGAATTCAATGATATTATCGTTCAAGATGAAAAATTAAAATCTCTTCAAATCAAAAATCTTTCCAGATGTGCGCCAATAGCATTGAAAAAATGTGATGAATTGCTACAAATAGCTGTTGAAACTGGAGATGAACTAGCCCTCGGGTTGAAAGCGGAACTAGATGCACTAGAAGGAATATTTAGTACTAATGATGCACTAGAAGGACTATCTTCTTTGATTGAGGCAAGAAGACCAGAATATTCCTCTAGCTAGTACATTTCTATAGCCACAACTCCACAAGTCAAGCATGCTACGCTAAGTAAATCTCCAGTTATAAATTCTTGAAATAAAACCGGGGAACCACATGACTGACAACAGTAAACAGCCCTTAACTCCATAAAATCACTAACTTCCCTCTTCTGAACTTTCATTCCAAGATGGCATATATCCTCTTGGACTTTGATCCCATGCTGGAGCTCTTACTTCGGCCATTGATCTTACAATAATTTCTAACCAACTCATATATTATTCACCTCATATAAAATTTCATTCATTTCATATTTTTCATACATTATTTTTCTTGTATTTTCCATCATTTTTCCTCCTTCAGGTTTATTACTAAAACTTAGTGTTTTTTTCACACCTACGATCGGGTATGCCTATATTAATTGTAAAGTTTAAACGCCTACACTATAGTGCTCTTTATACACTAGATTCCTCTCTCACAACCTAATGTCGTTCGTCAGACAACCAATGTCAGTGTCACCAGAAGATTTCAAAAAATTAGAATTGTCAATAAATGATGTCAAAGATAGTGGATCTGAAATTCGTAGTATTTTTGAGAATTATTATGACGATGAGATAGATATAGATTGGGAAGTAGATGCTGCAGTTGAAGCATTTAGTATACTTTCTAGTCGTTGGACAATTGAAATACTTGCTACACTTTACATAATAGGTGAGTCAAGATTTAATCAATTGCGGACACTTCTAAGGGGAATCAGCAGTAGAACCTTATCTGATAAATTGACTAAGTG
>DAJW01000127.1:16677-20578 GCA_002496485.1 Euryarchaeota archaeon UBA36 | reverse complement strand
CGATTTCAGTAAGCAGTGGATTCGCAGATTTCTGGATTGAATTTGTCGGACCAAATTGCTACCCGGTTTCATTAAGTGAAGTCGAAGTTAGTACTTCGGGAAATTCAATGTTTTTTGATGCAGGGGATCTTGTTCACAGAAATATGATGCTGTATGGAGATTATGAATTATTTTTTGGAATTCAAGGAGAACTAATTCTAGAAAGTTCAACGATTAAGGGTTCTAAGATTACTTCTAGTGGAGAAATTATCGTAAGAAATAGTACACTAGAAAGAGTTGGTCCCATTATTCTAGAATCTAATTCGGCTTCTATTGTATTATCGGGAGATTCTAGGTTTGGCAACAGTACTGATGATCATGATATCAGAGCAAATGCGAATAGTACTATTGAATGGGGAGATGGCGTTATAGGAACGGGTGGATTGACTGATAAGTGGGAAAGAAGAATATCGGGACAATTTCTTAAGTTCGATATTGGAAATGACGCCTCATTCGTAACATATGAAATAGTGGGTATGTTCAACTACCCTACATATACAAATTCTAGTGACTATGAAGGAATTTCTTTTATCATGGGTGGTAAAGAAAGAGTAATTGAGATTGCTTGGTCTGAAGATAACACATGGGAAGAAAATAAAATATGGAAAGAGGTTGCAATTGTTAACATATTAAGCTACAGGACTGCTTGGAATCCTAAACTTTCGGATTTAGAAAATTATGGCGGGAGTTTTATTCTGGGGACAGATTTGGGTATTCACGTAGATTGGGGGATTCCCAAAATTGAATGGGAATCTTTGGAGATTAATACCTCTACCGATGATGGAAAGAAAATTGCTCAAATTGGAGATTCATTGCCTGTTTATGCGAAACTAAAAAATTTGGGTTCAGCTCCGGCGAGGTTTTCGATAGGATGTAATCTTTCTAGTTCAGGAGAACAGGCAGTAATTTCTCCTAGCTTCCCTCACATAACATTGGGAGCTGGTGAGGAAGGGATAATTGAATTCAAATGGAGAAATTCGCAAATTGGTAATGAAAGTCTAGAATGCAGAGTATTAACTCCGACACAACTTATTGAAGATGATGCATTTGGTGGTGGGGAAATTACTAGTTCCGAGGTTACTTGGGGTGAAGAAGAAGAAGAAATTGGATTGACATACATAATGCCAGCAATAGTAGCCTTGGTAGTTGGAATTATAATCTATGGTAGGCAATTAATTAAGGAAGCAAGTAGTATTAATGATTGAATAATCAAAGTATTCCTTGGGAAAGACTTGATTCTGCTACCTTGAGGAAGCCAGCAATATTCGCCCCAGCGACATAGTTTCCAGAGAAACCATATTTTTCTGCTGTTTCGAAAGTATTTTTATGGATGTTTATCATTATTTCTTCTAACTTGGAGTCAACTTCTTCCCTGCTCCAATTCATTCTGATGCTATTTTGGCTCATCTCTAATCCTGACGTCGCTACACCGCCTGCATTTGATGCCTTGCCAGGAGCAAAGAGTACTCCATTTTCTAGGAAACACTCTACGGCTTCAGGGGTGCAGGGCATATTTGCACCTTCAGCGACTGCTATCACTCCACCATCCACCAGTAGCTGAGCTTCGGAGCCATTAATCTCGTTCTGAGTCGCGCATGGCAAAGCCACGTCTACATTAGTGGCCCATAGTTCATTGCTGTTTGGTTCGGGTTTTGATTCGGTATATTCAATATTTTCGAACTTATCTGCATATTCCTTTATTCTTCCTCTGCGATTATTCTTAAGATCCATTATCCAGGATAATTTTTCTCTATCGATACCTGATGAATCGTAAATAAAACCACTACTATCGGACATTGTTACTGGCTTTCCGCCCAAATCTAAAACCTTCTCACAGGCATATTGAGCTACATTTCCGGAACCGCTAATTGCTACTGATGCTCCTTCGAAAGATTTGCCTTTTGTGGACAGCATTTCTCTGGCGAAATATACTAATCCATAGCCTGTAGCTTCTGGCCTGATTAGGGATCCACCATATGATAGTCCTTTTCCGGTTAATACTCCAGTGAATTCATTTGCTAATTTACGATACATACCGAATAAGTATCCAATCTCCCTTCCGCCAACTCCAATATCCCCAGCTGGAACATCTAAATCTGCCCCTATATGTCTCCATAATTCACTCATGAATGATTGGCAGAATCTTCGAACCTCTGAATCTGATTTTCCCTTTGGATCGAAGTCAGAACCGCCCTTTCCACCGCCCATAGGTAGTCCAGTTAGACTATTCTTGAATACTTGCTCGAAACCGAGAAATTTTAGTATTGAAAGATTGACGCTCGGGTGGAATCGAAGACCGCCTTTATACGGTCCAATGGAGCTATTAAACTGGACTCGAATCCCTCGATTAACATTTAAGTTCCCTTCATCATCATACCAAGGAATGCGGAACTGAATTACTCTTTCTGGCTCAACCATACTCTTGACTACATCAATATACTCTGGGTTAGCCTCAATTACCGGCCCTAAACTATCCAATACCTCCTCTACAGCCTGATGAAATTCGGGCTGATCGGGGTCTCTAGCAATTACACTATCATATACATTTTTTATGGAAGTATCCATTTTTTTCACCAACAGAATTTCCGTTTACTTATGTAAACAGACACATCTCCGAAACAAGTTTTCTTTTTGAATGGTGTGTAGAGTTAATTTCTTACAATCATGAAAATATTATCCTTTCAGAAACTTCTCTAACCTTTTTCTCATTTCCCTTCGATGTCATAACATAGAAAGCATTCTGACTAACTTGCCTTTTCTTCAACGCATCGGCCATTGGAGTTAATTCTCTAAGCCATCGGGTCTTACCGTCATCACCGATTATCCTAATATCAACTTGAGTCATTCTAGGTTCTGATAGTAATAATTTTACGCTAGGAACATCGATAGCAACATAGCCAGGTTGCAATCCAGAGCGATATGCAATTTCATCTTCTAAAGTGCGTCTGGAGTCAGGATTTTCTGCAATCTCAATTAATCTATTTATTTGTTCGGAGCTCAAATCTGCTTTTCTTTTGGTGGAACAAATTTTGAACATTTGTCTATATTTTAATCTTCGAATTATGTCTTGAGAGTAACCACCAACCTCATTCAATACACTCCAAATTTCAGAATCCACCTTTCTCTGTAACTCCATTGGGTTGGGCAATAAATCAAAAGATCTCTCTACAGCCCTAGATAGCATAACTTCAGTAATTCTAGTTACTCTGTGGAAATATACTGCACTATACATCAGCCCCCTAGATACCAACATCCCTTCCAGGGCTGATAGCCCACCTTCGTCTACGCAAATATCTCCCCTGAATTTATTTAGACTTTCTATTAATTTACGATAATCCACAATACCATGTTTGACCCCAGTAAAATGTGAGTCGCGTAGAAGGTAGTCTAGTTGATCGCAGTCAACTGGACCATGTATTAAATGGGCCATTGTATTATCTGAAGAAGTAAAATCTTCCATTCCTTCTTTCCAATTAAATAGAGTCCTTTCCGTTCCAGAAGCACCTGGGCCTCTAATCAAAGAAGATACTTCTTTGGGACTCAAGTCATGATTTTCTAAAATTTCTGGGATTGATTTCCTATTTATTATTGATTCAGTTTCTCCATCCTGAAGGATATCAAATTCACCCATTATAATTCCTTCAGTGACTGACATATGATCAATTCCTCCCTTCTCACTAAGGATGTGTTCAAGGGTGTGAGAATATGGACCATGCCCCACATCATGCAACATTGCTGCGGCCTCAACAGTAGTTTTTTCTTTGGAATCTAAATTCATAGATTCTGCCATCATTCCTGCAACATGTGAAGCGCCAATGGAATGTTCAAATCTTGTATGGTGGGCTCCGGGAAAAACTAAATG
>DAJW01000127.1:0-16306 GCA_002496485.1 Euryarchaeota archaeon UBA36 | reverse complement strand
TAATAGTTCCTTAGTAACTCCATCTAATTTGAACTGTCCATGAATTGCGTCATTGATTATCTTCATTCCTAATCGTTTCTCGGAAATGTATCTAAGACTTGAATTCTCGTAATTTCATAGTGTAATACAAATGTATTTCATTTGCAATACATTTATGAGCTAAACGCCTTCTGGTATGTTTGGAGATGTCCCAGATGACAAAGCAGAGTCCATTGGTTTCAATCAGAATTCCTGAGGATTATTTGTTAGAAATTGATCAATTAGTCGGATTAGATGGGATGAGGAACAGGTCCGATGTAATAAGAGAAGCAATTAAGTCGATGTTGCAAAGGCCTACAGATTCAATAGGTGACTCTGTAGATGTTAGTCTTGGCCCTGATTTAACCACAAAGTTAAGAGATTATTGTAAGATTACGGGCGAGGCCCCGGATGTAGTACTAAGGCAGTCCGCTAAAGAATATATCAAGAAAGAAATTATTGAAGTCAAAAGTGTTGATGTTTTACTTAGAGAAAGGATGGAAGAACTGAAAGCACGTTTTAGTGAAGATTCGAATGATCTGAGGTGAGAGATTGAGCGAGAATGGGATGCACAAAAAGAAATTTGGGGAGCGAGATGGGCGCTCCCCTAACCACAAAATAAGTAGGGAAAAAAAATTCTCTAGTGGACTTCGAAAATTGAGGAGTAGAGCTAGATTATCCAATGCTCTAGGATATGATAGTAATGAAGTTCCAAGAATAAATAGGCTAGGGAAATAAATCAAAATCGATACACACACAGTCCCCCACACCAGTGGGGGGCACCAAAAAATATGAAAATTAATGACATATAGGTTAAACCGGATACATGGATTCGACTCTGGCTGACTTGAATCGTTTTGAAAGATTGACTCCTTTCAGAGTAAGAGATGTCTTATTGATTGCGAGTCAATTTGATAGATATCAATTAGAAGAATCTGGATATTTGGCAGAAATAATGAATCAAGAATATACAGATTTGAATCTATCTCAATCGCCAAGGATTATACACAGTACTGATGCAATTGATGCACTGGACTTAGTAAAAAAAAGAAGTTTTGACTTGATTATTACTATGACAAAAATTGGTAGCTTAGATCCCTATACATTCGCCAAGAAGGTAAAGGATGAGAAATCTGAAATTACTATAGTAATGCTAAGCCAGAATACAAGAGAATTAGCTACCTTAGATACCGGAAACGGAATTGATAGAATTTTTGTATGGGGTGGAGATAGTAGAATTCTGCTATCGATATGTAAATTGATTGAAGATGAAAAAAATGTAGAACATGATGTCAAATATGGTGATGTTCAAATTATTTTGCTTGTAGAGGATAGTCGTAGATTCTACTCCGCATATCTTCCTCTACTTTACACTCAACTGGTGGAGCAAACAACTAGATTAATGGGCGAAGGTGGAAATCTTCACGAGAAATTATTGAGGCTCAGAGCTAGAGCAAAAATTCTACTTGCTACAGATATGCCTCAAGCAAAAGATATAATTGATAGATATTCAAGAAATATTATTGGTATATTTACTGATGGCAGGTACCCCAATCCTAGTGGAGAAAGAGATTTTGCAGGATTAGAATTAATCCGATACGCGAGAAGAGGAGATAATTATTTACCGATATTATTACAATCGAAGAATATCGAATTGAAAGAAGAAACTGAAAAGCTAGGAGTTCCATTTATCCACAAAGAAGATTCAAAACTATACAATAGAATTGAAGAATTTATGCTAAAGGAAATGAATTTTGGGGATTTTATTTTTAGAGATGGGCAAAGAAGTGAAATCTTGAAGGCTGCAAATCTTGAAGAACTGGTTAATGGAATTGATATTGTATCATCTGAATCAATAGGATATCATGCAGGACGTAATGATTTTTCTCACTGGCTTAGAACAAGAACTGAATTTTCGCTAGCTTCCTCAATAAGACCCAAGAGATTAGACGATTTTGATGAAATGGAAAAAGTACGTTTATTCCTATCAAGTAAAATCAAAGAGCATATCGCGAATAGGAATAGGGTAACTATTAGAGATGTAGATGATAATTCAGAAATGGGGAGGTTTCATAGAATAGGTAGAGGGAGTCTTGGTGGTAAAGGGAAGGGATTGGCATTCTTATTCACTAGAATGGCAGATCTAAAACTGGGAGAAAGATTTTCTAACGTTGAGTTTGTAATACCTAGATGTGTAGTAATTTCTACAGAAATTTTTGGAAATTTTATTCGAGACAATGAATTGTCTTTCCTCGCACATTCAAATGAATCTGATTCCGAGATTAATAGAAGATTTCTCGAAGGTGAATTCAGGGATGACTTTATTCATCAAATAAGTAGATTTCTTGAAACATTTAATTTTCCATTAGCAGTTAGATCTTCAAGTTTGTTAGAGGATTCTAGTCACCAACCCTTTGCAGGAGTTTATTCGACATTCATGTTGGCAAATGATAATCCTGATTTCGGGATTAGAATGAATAGATTACTCGAAGCTGTAAAACTCGTTTATGCATCAATCTTTCATGAGAAATCGAAAAAATACGTTCAATCAACTGCTAATTCCATTGAAGATGAAAGGATGGCAGTAGTTATCCAACAAGCAGTGGGAAGAAAAACGGGAAATAGATTTTATCCTGATGTTGCTGGATCTGCTAGAAGTAGGAATCATTATCCCTTAGATTCAATAAAATCAGAAGACGGCTTAGCTGCAATTTGTTTGGGCTTAGGAAGGCAGGTTTCTGAGGGTGGGAAATGCCTTAGATATAGTCCTGGTAAACCAAAAAAGATTCATCAATTCTATAGTAACAAGTCCATTTTAGAGACATCACAGAGTAAATTCTTTGCTATTGAACTATGCCAAGAATCGGGAAAGGTACATGAGTCAGAGGAAGAAAATTTACTGAGTCTCCCACTAAATATAGCAGAAGAGGATGGGAGATTAAATTTAGTTGGTTCTACGTATATTGCTTCAGATGACAAAATAGTGGACTCAGTTTTTCTTCAAGATGGTCCGAGATTGGTAACTTTTGCTCCGATTCTGAAGTATGGAAAATTTCCATTGTCCGAAATACTTCATCATGTCCTATCTACCTGCGAAGAGTACATTGGTTCACCGGTTGAATTGGAATTTGCAGTAACTATTGAAGATTCAAAAATTTCAAAATTTGGAATTTTACAAATGCGCCCTTCGATGGACGAATCTTTAGATATTGATGTAGATTTGGATAAAATAAACAGTGAAGATTCATTATGCATTAGTAGTCAATCATTAGGAAATGGAATAATTGATGAAATTTATGATATTGTCTATATACACCCAGATAGACTTAATCGATTGAAGACACATGATATTGTCCCTATAATTTCAGAAATTGATTACGGATTAAGGAAATCTGACCGTCCATATATTCTAATCGGACCAGGGAGATGGGGCTCTTCTGACCCATCTTTAGGTATTCCAGTAGAATGGAGTCATATTATGGGTGCAAACTGTATCATAGAAGTTCCAATGTCGGATATAAGTGTGGAGCCTTCGCAAGGAACACATTTCTTCCAAAATATAGTTAGTTTCAATATTGGATATCTTACGATAACTAAGGATGATTTTATAGATTGGGAATGGCTAGATAGAAATGAACCTAAATTCGAAAATGGTCCAGTTAGGCACTTACAAGTAGGTCGTCCAGTGAAAGTAGTTTTGGATAGTAGGGATTCGGAAGCTATTATAGTCAAATAAGGCAATCTTATTGACCGTTCTATTTTTCATGAGATGTATGAGAGTTGCCGAGGAGGATACTGAGTATCAATTCTTCGCACATGACAAGATTAGAAATTCCCAAAGGAAAATGATTTCAGATGCTATTAAATTACTTAGTAGGGGTGATTTCTTGTTAGCGGCAGCCCCCACTGGGCTTGGGAAAACTGCGGCCGCACTCGCTAGTTCAATTGAAGTCATCAGGTATGATGAAATGAAAGAAAGAAGCCCAAAAATAATTTTTATGACCGGAAGACAATCGCAGCATAAAATTATAGTTGACACAGTGAAAAAGATAAATAAAAAAATAGATAATAAATTTATGGATATAAAACTTGTAGATTTAATTGGTAGAGAAGGGATGTGTAAAAACGTCGATAAATCGACTGGAAATTGTGATTGTGAAGAAGGCTTGTCTGAACAGAAAAAACGTTCTAAGAAAATTCAGCTCGAGGATTTTATTTTTTATGAGCCTAGACATGTAGATAATGTCATAAAATTAGGAAGAGAAATCGGAATTTGTAGTTGGAAAACAGCAAGAGAGATTTCTTGGAAATCAGACATAATTGTATGTGATTACAACCACATTTTCATTGATAGTGTGAGGGAGAGTTCTTTACCTGCAATGGGAGTAGATTTGGAAAATTCCATTCTTATTGTCGATGAAGCTCATAACTTACCGAATAGAATAAGAAATGGATTACAGAGGAGAATAACAGAAGACGTATTTCAAAGAGCATGGCACGATATTGATGAGTGTAAAAAGACTTTGGAACAAAAACTCGGTAAAGTGGGTAAGAATCATTCAAAACAAATAGTGGAAATGAATATTTTATCTAAACAGATGAAAGCACTCATTGATGATAAAATGATAAGTAATTGGTTTGAAGAAAAAGGTGCAGAACTACTAGGTTCAAATAAGGATGATATAATCATCGATACGGATGAATTTATTGAATTATTATCAAATGCCATACAAGGAATAGATGATGAATATGGGGAATTGGGAATAGATCAATTAGTTAATATGATAGAAAGACTAAAAACTGTAATTATTGAAGAAGATGATTCAATTGATGATGATGAGCAAAATGATTGTATAAGACTGGCTGAAATGTTAGAAATTTGCATACAATTTAGGAATAGTGATGCTATGGCACTAGTTTTTGATAGGGCCATCAAAGATAAAAATAGGATTTCGAGTCATCTACTGGACCCTAGCATCGTTGGAAGTAAGATTTTCAAAGAATGTTTGGGTTCAATATTGATGTCTGGGACGCTATATCCTCCAGAAATGTATGTAGATTTACTCGGAATTCCAGTAGGGCGGGCCGAATGCAATGAGTATGATTCAGGATTCGATCCTAATAACCGACCGATTTTAATTTCCACGGATGTTACTAGTAAATATTCAGAGAGAGAGTCTTGCTACAGTAAAATGATTGGACATATTAATTCTGTAATTGAAAAAACGGATGGGAATATAGCAATTTTTGCCCCTAGTTATTCTATGTTAAGTAGAATTGAATCTGATATAAGTTATACATTTGGAAAAAAGCGCTTGAAGGAAGATCAAGGGATGTCTAAAAGGGCTGTAAATGATAATATTACCAGACTCAGGCAATGGAAATCTATGGGAGCGGAAGGGGTACTTTTTGGAGTATTGGGTGGTAAATTTTCTGAGGGAGTTGATTACTCTGATAATATTTTAAATTCAGTAATATGCATTGGTTTACCATTACCTCCACCTAGTTCAAAACAGGATGCACTGATGAATTACTACTCTGCTAAATTTGGAAGAAAAAAGGCATGGAAATATGCCAGTTTACAGCCAGCATTGAATAATGTGCTCCAAGCACTAGGTAGGCCAATAAGAAAATCCCAAGATAAGGCTATAATTGTTCTATTGGAAAAACGTTTGTTGGAAAGAGAAATTTTCAATAGTTTGCCGAAATCATTCCAAATTATTAGGACATCCAATCCTTCTAGGACCGCAAATCATGTGAGTCGTTTTTTTGAGATGCAGCAATCAATGGGTTCAATTGATGAGCTTTGATCGGGCATTCATGGAGTGGTCCAAGATAGACATTGAATTTTTAGATATCAATAGAAGTTTTACTGATGAATTAGAGGCATATCCCTCCGGATTAGATGGAAATGCTGAGACCTCACATAAAGAATTTATAGCTAATACTGAAACTTTTTCTGAATTAAGGAGAGAACATTTAGAATTTTTAAATTCTAATCTAAATGATACAGAAGATCAAAAAGAAAGATTGAGAAACGTGCATAGTATTTCTAGCCTAGTAGATATTTTTGGTGGCAAATGGAATCCTTCCGAAATTTCGCTACCAATTGAAACAATGAATCCAGAAAATATAATTCTAGAGAGAAGAATATCGGAAAATACTGAATACATTAGATTGATAATTCCAGAAAAATTTGGTGGAGTCGTGAATACGTTTGAACTTCCCAATGGAACTAATATTAGTTCGGTGAAGTGGGAGCGAGGAACACTGAAATTAGCTATTAAAGATTGATCAAACCTATTCAGGTCTAGTCTCCAAATATATTTCTCTTTCTGGAATTTCTTGTAATTCTTCTATTTCTCTTAATACAGAAGAAAGTGAGAGTTGAGCATTTTGTCTTTCTAATTCTCCTAGCTTATGGCTAGAATATCTAGCTTCTTCGAAAACTCTATCCAATGAAATTAGAGATTCTTCGCTTATTGGTAATGCCTTTCTTATGGCGATTTCAAATTCCCTGACTGTCTCAAAATCTCTCCTCAAGAATTTTCTTTTCTTGAGTATCAAACATAAATTCTCATAGCACTCGAAAATCGCTCTCCTATATTCATCTCCCGAAGCGAGCATTTCTGCAGCATAATTGAAGATATTAGCGAGTTCCTTCATCGTAGAATCTTCCTTTCTCCTATACATTGTAAGGGCAATTAAAGCTAAAGAAATCACTAGTGTTAGACCTATCCAAACTAGCATCGAATTTAGAATGGAATCTGAGTCCTCTATCGAATATACGATATTTACTCCATTTTTACCTAATAATGTTAAACTTCTAGAATCTATAAATTCGGAATCAGAATCTAGAGAAACTGATAGAGTTCCCCATGTTTCTATATTAGAGAATGGCGGTAGTGGAGACAATGATTTGAATTCATATTCAAACACTCCATCTGCGTTTGTAAATCTAGTAATTAGGGATTGAGGTGATGTTTCGTTTGAAAGTATGGCAATCATTTCTAAATCTTTAACTGGCTCACCAGTATCAGTTGCCGTTGCATTAACAGTTCCTCTGATTACTCGTTGGCCAGTATTAATTTCGATACTAGAAAAGATAAAATCTATTTCAATTAGAACTAAGATTTCCATTTCTAATGATTTGCCGTTCAAGAATAATTCACTAGAAGGGTCTACTATAATAGAAACAATATTTTTCCCGGGCGACATAAATTCTTGAGCTTTAGATATTATTTCAAAATTAAGAGAATCTTGATTAATCCATGGATCTTGTGTAATTGGTAAATTTTGTTCACCAAAAAGTAGTGAAATTGATAAATTATTTATTATACTCGAATCGCCACCAACTTCTCTAACTATTCCTTGAATAACAATGGGGTGAGAGACATTTCCTCGAATTATAATAGATGAAATTTCTTGTGCCTCAATAGTTATGTCTGATTGAGCTATGGCTGAAATATTGATATTCGTAGGTAAATATAGGAATTCCCCCCCGTAGCTAAATGATAAATTATGAATTCCCCTGGATAAATAGTATGAAACAGATTGATTGAAAGTGAATAGCCCACCTTCCATTGTCATTGTCTCACCAACAATCTCTTCATCCAACATCACTATAATTTGACGATTTTCTAGACCGTAGTAGAAACCTGTATCATTTTCAAATAATCTTCCTGAAAAATTCCAAGTATCTCCTCTTGTGACCCTCTTCTTTTCTAATTCGATTGTGATTTGAGTGTGGTATGAAACTGTTAATGTGGTATCAATAAATCCCATCCGGTAAAATCCCTGGGAAGGAGAAATTATAGAAACAGTATGATTTCCAATTTCTAATGAATCTGGAATTTTCCAGGGTAGAATCCATCTACCTAATTCATCTGATGAAGTTATGCCGATTAATACTCCTTCCACAAAAATTTCAACCGTATGATTGGATATCCAACCAGATTCTAAATTATCGCGTAATTGGCCAGAAAGTATTATTTCATCCCCCACTGCAACATCTGGGATGTCATCAATTGAAACTATAGTTGGTCCAAAAACTGTAAAAATAGTTGTTGAATTTGATGAAGTGATAAATTGCTCTCCTAAAAATGATACCATAACAATCCTAGGGCCTAACGGCATGTCAGATGGAACAGGGATAAAAATACTAAATGAACCGTTTTCATCGGTTTCTAAAGCTGTCAGAAATTGGTTATTCATAGTCACTTGTATATCTCTAAAAGATAATATTCTCCCCACCCCATCCGTCAATAATCCTTCTACTGAGACTAACTGGGACCTATCAACTTCTTGAGGTGGAGAATTAATGATGACTTGAGATTGTTGAGTAACATTGAATTGTGAAGTTGCTGAAGATGGCAAGTAGTACTCTGGATTTATCGAATCTCCTTGCCCCATCGGATCCACCCAAGCAAATCCACCTAGGAATGAAGCTTCAACTTCATGAGAACCAAATTGCATATCATCGGGAATATCATAAGTTATTGACCAATTCCCAGTAGTGGCATTTGACAATGTCGTATATAGGGGGCCAACATCAATCTTATCTATAGTTAGTCTGATTAAACCGCCCTTATCAAATCCGTCTTGTATTAATGAATTTCCATATTCATCTAATAATTTACCGCTAAAAGTTACTTCTCCTCCGGCCATATTAGCTGTTTCTGAGGAATAAATCTCTAACACAGACGGAGCTAGAATGATAATTCGCGTCCATACTTCGTCGCCCAATAATCCGGTAGTCCCTTCAGTTCCAGAAAAAACTGCTGTAATAGTCATTGGACCTGGTTTTCTAAGTGGATCTGTAGCAATAATTGCAGAAGAAAAACCAAGTGAATTTGTAAATCCGGTCCATTCTACATTGCCATCAATTTGTAGACTAATCTGAGCAAATTGAATTGGGGAATCGGAGTTATCTACTAGTGAAATATTTACCTCTACTAAATCCCCCCTTAATACTCGACTATCGGGATCTAAATCACCTGGAGTTTCAATAGAAATTAAGGAATAACCTCTGCTATCAAATGAAATAGATGAGCTGGAAGAGATAAAATAATTTACATCTGGAACATATTCAACTGCAATTGTGTGAGTGCCCCTAGGGAAAGATAAGTCCAATCTAATTTCAGTGGACCAACTGCTATCGGTTTGGAAATTGACCTGAGATACTACGAAATTTGATGATTGGCCATTTATTGAGAAAATAAATGCTGGATTAATCAAATTCCCTATTCTATTTGTAAGTGATGAGCCATTACTTGACTGAATAGTGCCTGAAATATTGAAATATTCTCCGGGCATTGGATTAGCGATGATTTCATTGATAATCAGATTAGTTGAGGATGAAATTGTAATTGTGCTATACGATCTTGAAACGGAATTTAGGTCAAATGATCCGTTGAAAAATAATGTGAAGTTGATTAATCCTAGAGGGTGGTTTTGGGGTATTTCAAAGGAGAAGGTAATTGCTCCATTTTCATTAGTTGACTGAGATTGTAACCAGGTTTTGTGGAATTTTACAGAGATTTCAAAATCATCTAAAGGTTGCTGATTATTACTAAATTCAACTAGTTGGGTTGTTATGATTGCATTATTTCCTCGTTCGATTATTGAATTTAGTACTGGAGTGGTTGAGATAAATTGAGAAATCCCCTTGACTAAAATATCTGATGTACCCGTACCAGTAAGGTAGAACGGGGATGAAGAATTCAAGACGCTGACTACTACGGTTCTAATGCCTCTAGTGACGCCATTCCCTGCAGTATCTGTTGGAACGGAGATATTGAAACTACCATTAGAAGAAGTTGTAAAGTTCTCAATAAGTATTTCCCCGGGCTCATCTAGGAAAAATACCTCAAGCCCCACAGGGCCTTGGATAGATCTGTTAACATCGCTTGAATCCAAAACGTTCCCCTCGATATAGAAAAATTGCAATGCTGTAACTTCGTCTTGAGTACTTATTATCTCAACTAAACTGGATACTTGTACTGTCAAATTGATTATACTAAAATTTGATAGCCATCTCCCTGCATTTTCGTCTGATAAATTATCTGAAATATCATCTGGAGCAAAAATCCTAACATCATAAAAACCGGGTGGTGTCGAAGTGGGTATTGAACCAGATAAAGTGGTTTGGCCAAATTGGTCAGTGGCTTCCGAATCTAGTAATTGTTGTAAACTACCACCCCAATCAAAATACATTTCAACATCTGCATCCTTAATTTTATTCGATAATTTTTGAAGGTCAGAGATTGTAACCTCAACACTAAGATTCTCACCGGCCACAACAATTGCTTGATTTGGGATGTGTTCTACAAAGAAAGTCGATTGTATTCCAATGGGAATATCGGTTGATTCGGAAACTGTGTAGTAATATCCACCGATAGGTGGATTTTGCCTAAAGTCGCCCAATATACTAAGAGTGTAGACGCCCGATGGAATATCATCTGGAATTATAAATGAAATATTATAACTTCCAGTTACAGTATTAACAAATCCAGTCCCCAATAAAATAGAGTCCGGTGGCGCAGGATTTCCATCGGGAGAAGCTGGTAAATCAGATGGAATTAGTAATCTCACGGATATACTTGTGTTATTACCAGTAATGGGGAAATCCAATGCCATATCTCTGATATTTCCAAAAACCCAATTAGTTTCCGTGTTCATAGTCCAATCGTTAACTATTGATGCTGTAGAATTAGCTTGCCCTTGTATCCTAATTTGCTCTGAAATAAAATTAGGTTGTAACCATGTAGATCCTGAAAAATTTAATTGCCAACTATAATCTCCTGGCAGAGTACTCAAATTAGGAGTCCATGATACTCCCAATCTTGGAGAAGAGGGGTTACTATCATTCCAAACCTCTTCCCCATCATAATCTAGAGTATAAAGCCCTTCAAAATCAGCAAAAGAATTACCGGTGTGGTCAGTTAATAAGACTTCAATATTGGCCCCTACTCCTCTTTCTTGATTGGAAAGGTTGTAATTGAATTGAATAAAGCTACGAATTCCATACTGACCGGAAAAAATTATCTGATCATTGGCAAAAAAGTCATCGGCATCGAATTGAATTCTAACGTCAACTAATCCAGCGGGCATTGACACTTCACTACTTAGAAAACTCCAATTAACAGAAATTTCGCCTGCATTAATTGGCCAAGAAGATGAATTGAGATACCACGTCCTCAACGTTTGGAATGGTCCAGCTACATCACTCCTCCTCATTTGAAGAATAAGAGTTCCATTAACTGGTTCTGGATTTATTCCTCGGCTGAAAACGGTTCCATTTAGAAAAATGGGGCTATCGACCTCAAGAATTGAGTTATTCGTACCCTGGGATTCTAATGATATGGTAAGATTGGGAGAAGGAGTGATATTAAGTTCCAATTCTAGAGTTTTTGGTCTTGCATGATATTCTGGTATTGTGGCATTATTCAAGTCGCTTTGGTGCCAACCCGAAAATTCTATTGTTGCATTAATCAATCCGAGTGGCTCTAGATCATCAATAGAGACAAGAAATTCAAAATACCCGCCACTACTGACATTTGTAGAAATATTTACGGCTCCATCGATTTGAGTAAAATAACTGAGGGATACTTGTAAATTATCTACATCAGTTGGATTGTAAAATGGTGATGATGACCATGATAATTGGCCTGAGATTGTTGAATTTACTCCTACTCCTAGCATTGGTTGTTCAATAGGCGGTGGTTCAGAAATTATTAGAATAACATCATCGGTCACATTTACCTCCCAATCAGATGAAATCCCTTGGATTCCTACATATCCTGATTCTTCAGTTAAAATCACCAAATTACCGAATCCCGGATTTATGACCTCGGATGGAATGCCTGAAATATTGAAGCTTCCATTGAAACCTGTTGTAGCATTAGAAATAAGATATTGATTTAATGCTGCACTTCCAGGGATATTTTGAACATCATCATTTGTTACAAGGTAGAGGTTGATTGAGATATTTTCTGCGAATGTTGAGTTTTCCGAAAATTGTAATTGGCCTTCTAACCATATTGACTCGGTTAAAGTAGTATTTCGTTCTATTGAGTTTGGCCCCCAAGTGCTATTTACAACGCCAATCAAAGACTCTGGTGGGCAAGCTTCGAAGGGTATCCATCCTAAATCTATACCACCTTGATTTTGATTGGTTTCTAAATGCACTTCTGTCCATCTGGTGAAGTTATTGCCATACACACTGAATGATTTCCCATCCCAAATACCGCCTGAAAATCCTGAAACCTTTCTTGCTGGTATTCCTGAAAGTCTTACCATTGTGGTAAATAGTGATGTGAATTCATCGCAGCTTGCTTCTAATGAAGAGTTCAAAATCCAATGAGATATATCACTATCTATGCCTAATCCATCAATTCTTGCTGAACCTTCATAGTTACGTAGAAATTTTGTAGTATCATTTCCGTTTATTAAAAAATCTTGAATTGCAACAACTTTGTCCCACGAAGATATGGCTCCTGCTTCGTTAATCACAGCGTTTGTTACGTTCTTCACATAGTGACTATTACTCTCAAGAAAGTTAGATGGTAAATCTAATGCATAACTTGTACTGGAAAAGGGAGTAGAATTCTGTCTAACTTCTTCATTTATGATTACTTCAGGAGCAGTTACATATAGTGCTTCAATAATTCCTAAATCTACTATAATGTCTCTAGAGAAATTAGAGAAATTTAATCCTGCTGATGAGTCAGACCATGAAGTGAAATTCATTGAATTATGGGGCTGAATTAATTCATTACCAGGGAATATATACCCGGATTGATCGAATAAAATTTCCCAAGGTAATGGTCCTGAATGATTCCATAGACTGGAATCTGCAACTCCTTGAGATGTCGACCAGTCATTAGAAATCTCTGTATATCCTACTAATGTTGAATTTACTCCCCATGAAATCCCATTATATTGATCATATGTGTGCCATCTCCAATAATGAGTAATTGTTGGATCCATTCCAGATGATTTGTTTGAAGCTGTAAAATACAATTCATTTTCATCGATATCATCGAATCTGTTTAATGGGTTAGAAGCAGAATTAAAGCAATTAATTAACCAAAATTCCTCTGGACATTCTTCTCCATCCGGAATTCCGCCTCCATCAGTATCGGGATTTCGCCAATCAGTACCGATTTCTTGCTCGATTGTATCTGGTATTCCATCTCCATCTGTATCAAGAGGATTAATATCGTCACTTGGGTTATCTTGGGGATTGGTGCCATCTACATACTCTTGGCCATCTACTACTCCGCCATTGTCGGAGTCGGGATTATTCCAAAGAGTGAACCATGGATCAAGAGTTAAATTACCTCCGATTATACCAAATTCCATACTACAACCAGTTGTGTTTTCAAAGTAGTTATTGAGTCCGTCTCCATCAAAATCTAATAGGTTATGACAAGGCTCCAAAGGATCGGTATCATTTTGAATTTCAGAAAGATCGTCTACTCCATCTCCATCTGAATCGGGATTATCGTAAAAGGATACATATCCCCATGTAGCCATTAATTCTTCCCAGTCTGCTAATCCATCTCCATCTGAATCGAGGTAATCATCATCACAATAATCGGGATTATTCGCACCTATTGTGGCATTCCAACACCAAGAACCATTAGTGATAATAATAGTATCAACATCTCCGGGTAGTTCTGTATTCACTCCTTGTAGTGCATTTGAGGGGGAAAATAAAACACCCGAATACATGAATGGAGTTCGATTTCCGTCAGAATCTTGATAGTATGCCATCGGAGCTCCTGATCTCCTCCAATCATCTGTATTCGGATTAATTCCTAATGTAGAATTGAGTACTAATGTAGACCTTGCCCCGTCCCACTCTATAATCGTAAATTCCAGTTCTGAGGTAGATCGACATGGATCTGTATTTCGAAATAGTGAAATTTCATCTCCATCATTTACTCCGCCGCCATCTGTATCGGCAACATTCCATAATGTACAACTATTATTTTCTTGCCAATTTTGAATTCCATCTCCATCCCAATCGCCCTCATCATTTACCCTAGTTGGATCGGTTTCACCATCATCTATTACCCCATTTCCATTAATGTCTTCTTCACCATCATCCAAAAAGTCTCCATCTGAATTATTATTTCTAGGATCAGAACCTTGGGGTGGCTCTCCATATAGTCCATTAACTTCATTTCCATCAGAAATTCCATCAGAATCTGTATCTACTGCTGTTGGATCAGTGAGTAATATTAGTGCTTCAAAGGAATCATTGAGTCCGTCATCATCGGTATCATTGTCCATCGGATCGGTGGAAGTAATGCCATCTACTTCGGCCGTAAAAATTTGGCAGCCACCAGGTCCTAAAAATAATATCGGATTACAAGGTGATTCAGTTGCAGTCATATTAATTGGGCCTGGTCGAAAGTACTGAGTTGGTGGAAATGTAGAACCATTTCTAGTACCCCAAGCAGGATTAACATACTCGTAAATGTTAACCAATCCATCTTCATCAGGATCTCCAAAAGTTCCATCTTGATTAGAATTGGAAATTGGGCTTAATCCATGGGCAACTTCCCAACCATCTGGCATACCATCTCCATCTGTATCCCAGCCATTCGGATCTTCATCAATGAGGCCGTCTCCATCATCATCATTGGAACTACAATCTAAATCTCCATCTCTATCTCCGTCATCCATATCTACTAATCCATCTTTATCATTATCAAATGTATCAGTACACATATTACCCCATGGATCTTCATCAAAACCATCTGAATTTAACCCCTGATTGATTTGTAGAGCTGATTCTTCATCCCAATTTCTTACCGGAACGGTTCCATTCCACCATACACCATTATCGAGTATATTTGGGGTTGATTGTTCGTCCCAGCCGCTTGGAATACCATATAGATATTCAAATAAATTAGTTAGAGAATCGGAATCAGGATCTCCTGTAGAGCCATCATCGCCCGAGGATGAAAGGGGATCTAATCCATATTGCCATTCCCAGCCGTCTGGTAATCCATCATTATCAGAGTCCCAATCTTGAGGTTGCGTATTTATGATAAATTCAATACCATATGAAAGTCCATCCCCATCTTCATCAGTTGAAGCGAGAGCTTGCCACATTCCTAATTGCATAGTGGCGTGGGAAGATAGAAGAATTGTAACTGTGAAAACTATGGAAGAAATGGCCTTTCTTCTATAATTAGAAGATTTGTAGTTTCTAACTATTGCTGACATATCTTCCTTCATTGTATAATGGTCCGACTAACAACTATTAAGAGAAATGGAGCGCCGTTCGTACAACTATTTTCTATATCAGTTCTATATCATCATCTTCATATCGTTCAGTATCATTAATTTCCTGAGAAGATGTAACAGGTGGAGGTAAGGAATCATCTATTTTTTCCAAGCCTTCTTCATTTTCTTCACTTGAGGCATAAGTAGAATTAAGAGCTTCCATGTATTCCATTTGGGATGACCATCTCCTCCTATTGAACCAAAATTGTATTCCAGGAATTATAAGGAAAGTAGAAAGAACTAATATTACCAAAGTAATCGGCCTAGGATTAACAATTTCGCTAATTAGTATATCAGAAATTGAAGATAATTCAACAACTGCATTTAGAGATAATTTAGCGGTGTAAGATTGAGGGAAGCTCTGCTCTGTATCCAAAGGTGATGCCGAGACGGATATCGGGATAGTATCTGCATTTCTAGCAGAATCTGGAACGGTAATAATTAATGTGAATCCTGTTTCATCAAATGGGTCTATGACCACTAATGGAGATCCCGATAATCCACCAATTTCAGCTTTCCATTCCGCTTGTTCAACATCTGCATCTAGTAAAACAGTTTGTGGACTGTTACCGAGATTTTTCACTTTCATTTGAATTGAATATTCTTCACCGGGCAATAGTAATGAATTAGGAGATACCTGTAGGATTTGTAAATTCGGCGGTAGAGGTTCTATATCGAAAGTGATTGGTAAATCGAAATATCTTGGATTACTATCTTCTGTGTCTTCAATTACTCTGAGATATATTGTATGGTTGCCTGATACAACTTGATTAGTCAGAGTTGCAGTAACGAATAATTCGGTAAACTCACCGGATCCTAAAGATATCCTTGGGACTGCCTCTCCATCAGAATTTCTTATATTAAAATTCCATTGTCCATATGCTTGATTCAAATCTAGATTTTTCTTCAGGGATGATGGATCTTGTATTAGCCAATTTACTGCTGGTTGATCAGACATGCTATTAGTGATACGTGTCCTAAATTC
>DAJW01000140.1:13042-38941 GCA_002496485.1 Euryarchaeota archaeon UBA36 | reverse complement strand
TAATAGTGCGATTATCATACTTGTATTCTTTTTTGTTTGCATTTTCTTTTTCACGTCCAAATTAAATTTGTAAAGCCTATTGAATTTATTTAAATTATAGAGAATATTCACCTCATTGAAGTTATATGAAGAGCACATAAAGTAATCAAATATACTGCATAAAAGCAACATTGAGCTGCATAACAGTCATTTTAATTCTCACAAATTTTTATCTGCTCCTCCTATTTCTAACTTCCAATTCCACGGGCTTTCATAGGGAACCCACTGTTCCCTCTAAGTATTTGAGAGTAGTATAAGCTATTTCAAACATTCCCGTATTAATGTCAAGGGGTTAATCGGGAAAGTTCGGCTGAAAATTTTGTACTTCTGAGTATATGGATGACCGGAACTAGTAGTGATGATATTAACAAAATTACGAATAATATACTGGACCATAACTCAATTCCCCTGCCTATTGAAATATACAAAATCCATCCAACTAGTAATACAAACCAAGGTAGGGCTCTCTTGGTATACAGTATAAATCTAGCATTTACTAATTCATCTGAGTATAGTTGTGGAGTTTCCTCTCTGGTAGCAAGGCCGCTTTCAACGCCGCATCTCGCGCATACCTGATACCTCGGTCCATTACCGGATATGAATTGACTTTCTGGGTAGAATTGTTTACACATCCTACATGCCGGCATGATAATCAAGCTTACCAAACGTGATTTATCCTTCAAGTCTACGGTTCAGCCATCTAACACATCATCGATAAATGAAGTATCTATATCATCAGAATTTGATACCTTTTCTTCCAAATCATCAGCTAATTCGTTTAGATCTTCTAAGTCTATTTCTTCTGATTCTTCAGACATTAGTTCAGAAACTGTATCTTCTTGTACAGAGGAGCTTGCGGGCATAGAAAGTTCGTCATCAAACATTGATATCAAATCCTCAGAGATTGAATCAGTTGATTCAGTAATTTGAGTATCCTCAAAGGCTTCAAATTCTAAATTTTCATTCTCAAATTCTTCTTCCAATTCTTCGATTTCTTGTGTACCCATTTCCCATGGCTCTGGTACGATAGATTCCTTCGGTCTGAGTATCAGGATGCCCCCAATAAGTATCATCAATGCGGAGAATATTGCTATCACAGAGTTCAAATCTCCATTCATTAGTTGGTCTAGCAGAGATTCATCTGAATCAAGAATAGGTGAAATAGGATTACCTAAATTATATTCTTGAAGAGGTAGAAGAGATATGGGTGTAGTTGAAAATCTGTTTACTATTCCATCAGATGCTACAACCGAAATCCAATAAGTTTGAGATGAATCTATTGAAGATGGACCAAGGGAATTGAATGAGAAATTACTATTTGTTATTCCTGATGAAATTAGAAGTGCTTCTCTTGTATCTGAAAATTCAGTATTACTGGCATAAACTGAATATGACTTGACTACTTCCTCTTCAGAAATATCCCATATTACATTGATGCCAAATCCACTTGATTCCCAGAATACGATTAAACCAGTGATTTCGGGTAGATAAAACCCAGGATCTTGAGATAGTTCATCTACAGGACTAATCATACTTGATTCGAGATTATTCTGCCATGCATTTCCGGTTCCATCTACAGCCACTACTACTACCCAAACTGGGATATCTGCAACAAGTTCGCTTCCATTAGAATACTGTTCAAGAAGTACGGTATTATTTTCTCCTCTATATACAACCATTGCTGGCTGAATATTCTCGACGTTATCAATTGGACTTCCTGCGACCGCGTAAATTCTGTATTCTGCAATGTCATTTGCATCACTAGGTTCAAACTCAACAAAAATTGCATTCCCAGAATCAGAAGTTCTATCGGTCAAAATTGGTGAAGGGATGCGGTTAGGTGGTGATGAGTCGCCTCTATTATCAATTGGTGTAACAAGAGACATAATTTGATCCATGCCAGTGAGTTTTACATTTCCGTTAATATCATGAACAGTTACTGCAACATATAATGGAATTGAGGGAATGATTTTCTCTGATTTCAAGGTCTCAATATTTGTCCCATATAGCGCCTTATTGACGGTTAGTTCTAATTGTTTGGAGTTTCCAATTTGTCTTTGATTTACGATAATCAAGTCACAATTATCATTTTGAGAACATTGCGAGGACAGTTGAGTTAAATCATCTAGAGGATAGTCAGAAACCCAAACAGTGTAATAGCTAAAATCAGTAGCTTCTGATCTATCCCAAGAAATATCAATCGCAGTTCCGTCATCCATCGGATGATCCCAAGCTTGTAAATTTGCTACTAAGTCAGGGGGAAGTCCGGATGTGGAGTCTAACTGTGAATTAGGAGTCATCTCTACAACTAAAACATTCTCAACATCCTGATTACCCCAATCATCTACTGCAACTACTCCAATCCAATAGTAAATTCCATTTTCAAGATTGGAATCTCCAATACTATCTATAATGCTAGTGTTGGTGCTACAATCTGGAATGTACTCCGCCACCGGCCAACCCTCAACGCTTGTAGGTGGAATCCATCCTGTGGCTGGAAGAATGTAAATTACATGATAGGAGCAGTCCTCTTCACTATTAGGAGTCCAAGTAACCTGAATTTGTCCACCTTCGTCATTCGGAACGTCGAAAGCTACCGTATCAGTTATTGGCATAGGGGCAATACCATCATTCAGACCACCAGCCGTAACTACTGGACCGAAAATTGTTGCTTCAGACGGTTTGGATTGTCCTGATTCATCGACACAAACTATTGCTAACCAATAGGGAGAGTCAGGATCTAAATTGAGAACTGTAGAGTTACCTGCCGAACTGCTAATATCAATCGAATCTGGTAATGCGATAGCATTGGTTATCTCCTGCTTAACTGCCCAAATTCTAGAGAATTGTGGATCGAGTTCTTCACATGCTGACCATTCTAATGATAATGTTCCGGGAGTCCCACCAGATATTGGTTCTGCCTTTATCCAATCTGGAGGATTGGGGATTTCATCAGTAGGAGTAGTGTTTCCTGACCAACTAATTGGCTCTCCTAAACTTCCGTCAGGATATTCAATTGATATAGCAGACCTGTACTGTCTAGTGTCGCTTAGAATAGTTTGAGTTCCATTCTTATCTGCAAAATAAAATTCTGTAGATGTTTGAGTCCAAAATGGAATTCTTTCATAAATTGAAAAATCTTCCAAATCGTCTTTAGTTGGAGTCCAATCAGGAATATCAGTTGAATCCCAGATGTATAATCTATAAGCTGTCCAAGCTGAATCCTGTGCTGGAAGCCAATTTGCTATTAGGACGCCCCCGCCATCATTAGGTCTATCAACCAAACTTGTAATTATAGTCGGAGATTCTAATCTTTCCCAATCATATGTTAGACGTATCTTTATCTTACCATCTTTGGGTGATTGTAGTTGAAGATTAACAAATGATGACATTGAGCCTGGTTCAGCAGAAAAAATAGCTGTTTGGAATGAGTCGACTATAGAAGGATTTATTGAAGCAAAATCCCATGAACCTGTGTAATTCAATTGATTTGAACGGGCCCAAATCCAAGACCAATCTTGAGGAGAAGAAAAGGTTAATTTGCCAGGATAAAGAATTAATTCATCTGAGAATTCTTGTGTAGGATCTAGGGGGATTGATATTGGATTCTCTGCGGAAGCCAACACAGTAGGCATTCCTGGATGAGTTGTTTCTGTAATTTCCCATGTATTAAAATCATAAATCACATTTAGAGGTTCAGCTCTCCTCTGATTGACACGTGGCATTTCCTGAAGAGTTTCGGTATTACTAAACGCATGTAATCCGTCTTCATCAATAGCAATTAGCCATTCTGAGTTAGAATCTATATCTACTGCTCCAGGAAAACTTTTCTGAGCTTTAACTTCATGATTACCATCAACAGTGAAAACGCTTATTCTGTTTGAAGAAATTGCAGATATGTGAATTCCATCGGACGTTAAGTCTGTTACTGGCCATCCCTGTAAATTGAATGCACCTGGACCTGATTCCATCGTCATAGATGTTCCATTCCAATGGACCATTGGTTCACTAGATGTAGCAATGTGAACTCCCCAATAATCTGAAGTAATGGCAGTTACTTCATTACTAGGTAGCATATCTATATTGTAGGTTCCATTGGATTTATCGGTTGCTAAATCCCATGCACTTACGCCTGGACGTGTTGAGCCGAATCCGTCGTGCGAGATGAAAAGTGCGGCATCATGATGAAGAATTATCGGATTTCCTGTAATTGAGTCATTGACAACTCTAGTAGATGCATCGGCATAGGTTATTCCTGCGACTGAATCGCCAATCAATCCATCTAATCTTCCTATTTCACCCAAGAAATTGAAATTTGAGTCAAGAATAGCTAATCCATTGGGTCCACCAGTAATAATAGTTCCATTACTCATCAATGGTGAAGGTGGAATGAATAGATGAGTAATAATAGAATTAGGTAAACCATTGATTGATGTTATTGGATTATCCCAATCGGATTTTGTTGTATTCCAAAGCCCAATCCCTCCATCAGTAGCTACTAGGATATGATCTTCGTATTCAATAAAGTCATTTACGGCATTATTTGGTAAACCTGCTATAAGACTACCTTGTCCCCATTGTCTATCCTCAGGAGAAAATGCTTGGAAGCCTGCAGAACTACCATCCATTCCAATTAATCCAACATACATCTTTTCATCTTCGATAATTATTCCATCCATCTGATTATGTAGAGATGTTGGGGTTGGAATGAATAATTTATCTGTTAAATTGATTGACCATAGTCCATTCCCCATTGTTGTTAACCATATTTCATCATCTACCAGTAAGATTTCACTTATTGATTCTGATTGGAATTGATATCCATGTTGCCAAACAATTGTATTATTATCTGAAAATTCACCTTGTAAGATTGTAGAGGCCGAATAAGAAAAGCGAGATCCGGCTACAGTAACCCAAACGTGTGTTTCATTGGAAATCATATCATGTACTTGCCCAGAGGTCAATCCGACTAATGCATCTATACCTCCCTCGATTAATCCAGAACTATCAAGTCTATCGACTCTATTAATTCCTGAATCTGCTCCTGATCTACCTATTGAATATGATTCCCAAGGTACAATACCAAGAACATTAGGCTCTGGAACAATTGAACATGAGTCGATGCCTGTACCAATAGTCTGACCATTAGAAAATGTATTTCCTGATGTAAAAACTACTGAAATTCCACCACCATCTTCATAGTGTGAAATTAGTAGAGTGTTTCTATAGTGAAGCATTCCACCTGGAAATACTTTTGCGGAAGATATTCCATCTTGCTCTGTAATGGTTGGTAGGAAACTGTCTATATCGTAACTATATCTATCAATTCCTATATTTTCTTCATCAAATCCAACATATAGTATTTTATTTATTTCATCACATGCCAATGCTCTAGGATCTCTGTTAGATAAGTCAGAATTTGATGTTGTTGATGGTGTTAGCCATTCATTAGAAATTCCATTCCCATCATGGTCTGCAAGATCGAACCTAGCAATTCCACCACCAGTTACCCACCACCTCCAATCTGTAAATCCTATTGCGAAGTGAATAATATCGTCGCAGACAATAATATCTGCTCCATAGCCATCAGGAATCTCGGAAGTATCCATCGGCCAAGTTGACCAAGTACTATTATTCCCAGAGAGATGTAGTATTAACCCGTCATCACCACTTCCAGAGGAAGCCCACAAATCATCACCAATAACTTTCATTGAGTAGAAATCAATTTCTGATTCCGATGGCAGACCTGAATCTGGAAGCCAAGATTCTAACCATGTCTCATTATCGGGATTCCAACGTAGAATGCCATTCATACTCGCAAAAAGATATTCTCCTTGATATTCGACCATTCCCCTTATCCTACCATCAATATCATCCCATTGGTCTAAAAGGGTCATATTTCCTGCAGAGAATCTTCTCAATATATTGTCTCCATATGCCACCCAAAGTTCGCAAGTTGAAAGATAGGGAAAGCAATCGCCCAAATATTGGGCATTAACTCTTCCAACATCATCAATAGTTTCTAAATTATCTGACCAATAATTTGTAGATAGGTTCCATCTAATTATTGTTCCATCATCGATATTTCCGCCCCAACCTGATTGGCCAATTCCAATCCAAATTTCATTTCCAACTTTACTCATATCGTAGATTATTCCATCATAACCTAACCATTCACCTGCATCCATTGTTTCCAAAGTTGAATTAGAAGAAATATCAATTCTAGTAACTTGGTCTCTAGAGTTCCACTGTTGTCCGCGTTGAGGCGAATAATATATTATACCATCAATGAGCAATAGTTCTCCAGGTGCTTCTTCTGGTAGTGTTGGCCCATCTTGATTTGTTCCTCTATTCCATTTAATTGATGAAGTTTCATTGATTACATCGATTAAAGTTAGACCGAAATCTCCACCTGCCCAGATTGTTCCTTGAGATTCACCTTCAATAAGTGCAGTGACATCGTCATCATCAATTATTCCGAAAGATCCATCCCATATTGGTAACCAAGTCTTAGTGGTTAAATTATATCTAGCTATACCAATATTTTCAAATCCTAAGTAAAGTATATCATGATATTTCAAAATCTTAGCTCTTTGTGTGTCATCTCCTGCGGTCCATATCTCTACCACCGAGCCGTTAGAGATATTGATTATTGCAGCACCTTGATTAGTACCTGCATAAAGAAAATCTGGCCCAATATGCTCTACTGAATTTACAAATCGAGAAGGTAGGCCATCACCGCCGGTATTCGACCAGCAATCTTCTAGCTCTATTGAACCTGCATTAGCTCCCCAACTCCACATACACGCGCCTCTATTAGTGCCCGCAAAGATTCCAGATGCATCACTAGTTAAATCGTAGAATTCGAATGGATCATTCCAATTGCCTGGAATAACAGTTGGTAGAAGTTCCCAGCTAGTTCCATCCCAACGAGCTAAGGCACCATTAGGTTGTTGAGTACTCCACGGTTGAGGAACTTCTGAGCCCACTAGTAGGCCACCATAAAAGTCGATTTCCAGAGTATTGATATCATTATCAGGAAAACTATTCGGATCCTCTGCCGTCCATAAATCAATTATTTCTGAGGTTATTCTATCAATTAACAGAATTCCAAAGCCATAAAGTCCCATGTATATTATATCATCATCAACTGCAATCGGTGCAGCATCCAGATTATCAATACCCAATGACTTCCAAGAGCCTAGGATTGATTGAGAATCTAAATCTATTCTCATTATTCCTTCTTCTTGAGTAGCTACATATGCAATTCCATATCTGGTAGTAATCTCCATGACACTATTGGAGTCGAGTCCGTCATTTACTGTAAATGTAGAATAAACTGAATTTGACAAGGTAGAATAGAGCGATATTCCATCGTCTGGATGGCCTATAACAAGGAAATCATTATCTGAATCATATGCCATGCTAGAAACTTGATTTGAGTTTAAACCTTGAATAGTTTCTAGATAAGATCCATCAATATTGCTTAATCGAAGTGTACCAGCCTGAGATGTTCCAATCCATACCCATCCATTTTCATCTTGAACAATCGAAGTAATTGAACCTGGATTTGAAACATATGAGGAAATATCTATTGGTGTTTTCCAAAGTCGCTCTCTTATGTCCATCATATCAATTATTGAACCATTTGTAATCCATACTTCCCCTTGATCGTCATCTTCAATAATCTTACAAATATCTGCATTTTCGATAGATGGACTGCTTACAACAATAAAATGCCCATCTGGATTATCTCCCACGACTCGACCAATAGTTCCAGAGGAATCGGAGATTATAGCTGTAGAATTGGAAGGCGATCTTGAAGATCCAGAAATCCATGAGCCTAGGAATGTACCAGAACCATATAACCCAAATGAAGAAAGTTGGATATCGGAACTGAAGTAAAGAGCGTTTGTATTATAGCTTTGCAGATAGTTTTCTGATAATATATACAACCACCCAGGAGTTGTTTGAATTGAAATTATATCATCGGTTATAAGCCAATTATTTTCTGTCCAAGTGGCTAGCCAAGAAGTAGATGATAGATCAAGTCTATTAATTCCAGATTCGGATGTGGCAACATACAGAATATCTCCAGAAATCTCAATATCGGAAATAGAGTCATCGGACAGAAAATTGGACTTGTCCCATACAGTATTCTTTTCAATTTCTATAATACCTGAATTGGATAAATTGTAGTTTATTACATGTAATCCACTATTCTCAGTTGAAATATATAGTCTATTATTCCAAGTTATGATATCGGTTGGCGTTTCTAATACTGAGCCTAAGCAGAAATTTTCAGATTGCCAAATAGCACCTTTCAATGGCATAAGATAATGCATTTCACATTCAGAAGTAGCCCAAATTATTCCATTATTATCTAACGTCATTGATAGGATTGAGTTCGAATTATTTTCTTTTACATCATTAGGAAAATCAGTAATTATTGAGGAGTCAGAAAGTCTCATTGCAGTAACATTTCCATCATTTCGACCGATGTACAATATATCACGCAAACTGTCTGATTGAATACTTCTTCCATATATCTCCTGATGAATATCAATTATCTTTTTTTCTGAGTTATCATCAATATGCAATAAATCATCATCTACCAGTAAGTAAAGTCGGCCATCAAAGGGATTAACTTCACTATCGTGTATTTCCACTGATTTTGATGTAAGTGATAGTTTTGGATCTACTGGCCTTAATGCTTCAATAATCAAATCTGTAATTTCTATTCCTGTTGGAATTTGCCATGAAGCATCACTAATTGTATTGGGTTTTAGAGATGAATCTAGTATTCCATCCGAAACGGTAGAATCATAATCAAGGAAATTATTTTGTCTACCGAAATCACCTTGACCTCTCCAGTCTAAGATGTTGGTTTGCGTGTTTAGTATGTTCAATTGCGGTTGATTAATCCAGTAGCCATCACTACCATTAACTTCCACTTCAAGCGTAAGATTGCTAATCATTGCTCCGGGAGCAAATTCCAAACTTATTTCGCCCAATGCGGGTGTACCATTTTCTATATCAGATCCGTTTGCTACAAAATCAATCCATCCGGTATCATTAAATCCACTTTCACCCCAAGATCTATGATTTGTAAAATCAGAATTTATTGAATCATTAATTTCTCTATCAGTAGAAAAAGAGTTTATTGGAACTAAAATCATAAGTAGAATCATGGACATAGCTGGTAAGAAATTTAATCTTTGAGATTGACTAGTCTGCACCGGCACGAACAATGGGCCTCTTTGTACAATTTATGAAAGGTATGGGTTGAAGTCTGTTCGATGAATCATCAAAAATACCAAAAATATAGATAAAATATCAATAAATTAACCATTATATCATGAAAAATATAGGAATAGCATGATAGGAGAAGCATGGGCCGACTAGTGTGAGGTGGATGCATTGGACGATGAAATGCTGCGAAAAGATTCTTTAGAATATCATTCAAGTAACCCTGCCGGAAAGATTTCAGTTTTGCCGACTAAACCTCATGGAACTCAAAGGGAGTTATCTCTAGCCTATTCTCCAGGAGTAGCATTTCCATGTAAGGAAATAGAGGATGATCCAGATAAAGCTTACAAATATACTTCAAAGGGGAATTTAGTTGCAGTAATTAGTAACGGAACCGCAGTACTAGGTCTAGGTAATATAGGGGCTATAGCAGGTAAGCCGGTAATGGAAGGTAAAGGATTATTGTTCAAGGCATTCGCTGATATCGATGTTTTTGACATAGAGGTAGATAGGACTGATGTAGATGAATTTGTTGAGGCAGTTAAGGCAATTTCTCCTACTTTCGGTGGAATAAATTTGGAAGATATCAGCGCTCCGGAATGCTTTGAAATTGAAAAGAGACTGGTGGCTGAATTAGATATTCCAGTAATGCATGATGATCAGCACGGAACTGCAATAATTTCTGGAGCTGCATTGATAAATGGACTAGAGGTAGTTGAGAAAAAAATAGAGGAAATAAAAGTTGTAATATTGGGCGCTGGAGCATCTGCTATTTCATGTGCAAAACATTATGTTAGATTGGGAGTATCTCTAGAAAATTTAATTATGCTGGATTCTAAAGGAATAATTACTGATAAAAGGATGAAAAAGGGAGATATTAATGAATATAAATCAAAATTTGCCAGAGATGTAGAAGATGGCGGATTGAATGAAGCTATAGAGGGTGCTGATGTATTTTTGGGTTTATCAAAGGGGGGATTATTAACCAAGAATATGGTAAAAAAAATGGCTGAAAGACCTCTAATTTTTGCATTAGCTAATCCAGATCCAGAAATAACTCCAGAAGAAGTTAATGAAGTCAGAGATGATGCTATAGTAGCCACAGGACGTTCTGACTACCCAAATCAAATAAATAATGTACTTGGCTTTCCCTATATTTTCAGAGGAGCTTTGGATGTTGGTGCTACGGAAATTACTGAGAAAATGAAGATGGCAGCAACCAATTCATTAGCTAGACTAGCTAAAGAGACCGTGCCAGATGATGTAATGTTGGCTTATGACGGAGAACAACTCCAATTTGGTCCAGATTATCTTATTCCCAAACCTTTCGATGCTAGGGTATTAATCTGGGAAGCAAGTGCAGTTGCAGAAGCGGCAGTTAGTGAAGGAAAAGCTAGAATCAAAGATTCAGATTTTGACGTTGACAAATATAGAGAAGAGCTAGAGTCAAGATTGGGCATGACTAGGTCAATAATGAGAAGAGTGATTAATCAAGCTAAAAGGGACAAAAAGAAAATTGTATTCTGTGAAGGGGATGATCCCACAATAATTAAAGCTGCAGCCCAATGCATTTCTGAGGGAATTTGTGATCCGATTTTATTAGGTCAAATTGAAAGAATTCAATCTATGAAGGCCGAATTAAATCTTGATTTCGAATGTGAGGTTATCGATGTTAGATATGATGTACGTAGAAGGGGGCTATATGCAGAAGAATTACACAGACTAAGAGGAAGAAAAGGATTGACGGAAGAAGATGCTGTTAGACTACTAAATAATTCTACATATTTTGGTCCAATGATGGTAAGAATGGGAGATGCAGATGGATATCTAGGTGGTGTAGCTCATCAATATCCTGACATAGTAAAACCCTGTCTTCAGGTAATTGGTTCGGATCCAGATGCTCACAGAATTGTTGGCATGTATATGATGATAGTAAATGGAAAACTGATGTTTATTGGTGATGCTACGATAAACATTTACCCTGATGCTAGAACTTTGGCAGAAATTGCTATGCAAACTGCAAAGGTTGCCAGAAGATTTGGAGTAAATCCAAAAGTAGCAATGCTATCATTTTCAAATTTTGGGACTGGGGAAGAATTACGTACTGACAGGATTGAAGAAGCAATTGAGATAGTTAGAGAGATGGAACCTAGCTTGATTATTGATGGTCCTATGCAAGCAGACACAGCTCTAGTTCCTGAAATTCAGAAAGATTACCCGTTCATGTCGTTTGATGGAGCTGCCAACGTTTTGATTTGTCCAAATTTGGCTTCAGCCAATATAGCATATAAACTACTTCAAAGAATCGCGGGTGCAGAGATGACTGGACCGATATTAGAGGGCCTTTCTAGTCCTGCTCATGTTCTACAAAGAAGAGACAGTGTAAGAGATGTTGTACATATGGCAGCAATTTGCTCTGTTGATGCTCAAAGAAAATCTCGTGAACGTCTTTAAAGCAATGGTTTAGGGCCTGCATTTCTTACTGATTCAGTACAACCTTCAGAGAAGTCAGTAAAATTTTCTATAAACATCTGAGCTAGTAGATTAGCAACATTTTCGAATTTTTCTTTATTTTCCCATGTTTGCTTAGGTTGGAGAATCGAGTCAGGAACTCCTTCGCATGTAGTAGGGATGGAGAAACCAAATCTTTCATCCTTCACGAATACAACATCATCTAAATCCCCATTTAAAGCTGCATTCAAAAGTGACCTAGTCCATTTAATCTTAATTCGGCTACTGGCATCAGCTCCACCTGCAACCCATCCAGTGTTAATTAGCCAACATTTTGAATTATGTTTCTTTATCTTCTCAGAGAGTAGATTTGCATACACACTTGGATGTCGAGGCATAAAGGGAGCTCCGAAGCATGCCGAGAAAGTAGCTACGGGCGCTTTAATACCAACTTCAGTTCCAGCGACTTTTGCAGTATATCCTGAAATAAAATGATATGCTGCTTGTTCTGGTGTTAGTCGAGAAAGTGGAGGTAAAACTCCAAATGCATCACAAGTCAAGAAAACTACATCTTTGGGATGTCCTGCCATGGAATTTGGAGTCCTATTTTCAATTGACTCTATGGGATAAGAGCCTCGGGTATTCTGTGTGAGTGAGTCATTGGAGAAATCGGGTGTTCCGTCTGCATTTAGAACAATATTCTCTAATATTGTTCCCGGCATTTTTGTTGTTGCATATATTGCCGGTTCATTTTCTTCGGATAAGTCAATTAGTTTAGCGTAACATCCTCCTTCGAAATTGAATATACCGTCATCGGACCATCCATGTTCATCATCTCCAACCAAGGCTCTGTTAGGGTCTGCTGAAAGAGTGGTCTTTCCAGTTCCAGATAATCCGAAGAAAAGTGCTGAGTTTTCCTCATTTGTATTTGCTGAGCAGTGCATTGGGAGAAGTCCATTAGCTGGTAGAAGATGATTCATGATGGTGAATATTGCCTTCTTTATTTCGCCCGCATAATGTGTTCCACCAATTATTACTAATCCTCTATCTATTGATATCATTACAAAAACTTCAGAGTTCGTTCCATCTCTTTCTGGATTAGCTCTGAAATCTGGAGCATGTAATATTGTAAATTCTGGTACATGAGTGTCTAACTCATCTTTACTTGCACGAATAAACATGTTATGCATAAATGCAGCATGCCATGCCTTTTCTGATACTAATCTTACAGGCATTCTATGATTTGGATCCGCTCCACAATAAGCATCCTTCACAAAAATTGATTCTGAATTTTCAAGATGATTTTTGACTAAAATCAGTAAGTGATCAAAGGTCTTCTGATCAGTGGATTTATTGACATCTCCCCACCATACTTCTTGCGCTAAACCTGGTTCATCAAGAATGAATCTATCATTTGGTGAACGGCCAGTTCTTTCACCTGTTGTAGCCAATAGTACCCCTTCTGAAGTAAGTTTAGACTCATCCTTTTCTACTGAAATTTTGTGTAAATCTTTCCAACCAGTATTCCAAAAGATCGTACCTTTCGGATTTAATCCGTGTTTAGAAAGAGGAGTGAATGGTTTGATAGAAGAACCCTGCATTGACTGCTCATCTCCGAAGTGTCCGAGACACTTTCTAGCTTCAAATATTACTGATGGTATTTATTCTGTTGTTTTTTAAATTCTATTTTAATTTCAATAAATGGGCTCAGTAGGGATGTGATTTATCTCTTAGTAACTGGGGCATAAGTTCAATGAGCGTGGATGAGCCGGATGATGAAATAATCCGTAAGAAGGAATTTAAGCGCTCATTTGAACTTAATATTGAAGGTTTGGACAGTAGAGAAGACAAGGAAGTAGAGGTAAATAAAAATGAAAATGATGATGCCTTGGGAGAAGTTTTTGACTTATTTGGAGAATCTAATAATGAAGTTCCGGGGAAGATAAATCCAGATGGTAGTGTATATTTGGAGCCCGATAGAGATTTGATATCCGAACTTTCCATTGAGGGTGAGAAAAAGGTAAATTGGTCACTTATGGTATCAATGATTTTTGTTTATAGTGCTATAAGTATACTAGTTGGTATAAATTTTGAAGCACTCCCGGGAACTATTTCTCTGATATTTCTAGCTGCACTGGGATTTGGTCTTGGAGAAATATGGGTCCCTAAAGAAAGAATGGAGTTACTTGGAGTTACGTGGATTATAATTTCCATGAAGGTATTGTATGGTTTGGCATTGGAGCTTAGGCAGTGGGGTATTATTGATAGTGATCCTGCTCTGGGTTTGGTGTTATTATCATTAGTTGGAGTAAATATCTCAGTTTCCTACAGATATAACCACGATGCAATCGCGGCACAGGCGACTTTGGTTCTATTAGCTATAGGATCTACTGCTGGTTCAGTTCTTGACGAATTAGGAGTGGCTGCAATGATTTTTCTTGCGACTGTTCTTTTGCATGGATTAGCAATCAATAGAAAATCGGGAAATTTAGCTTCCTTGGGTATTGCAGCATCCAATATATGGATTGGGATGCATGCAATTACCTCAGGTTTTGAGATTGGTCAGTTAAGAGTTTTACCATTGGATTCTCCGCTTCTTCTATTTCTTTTATTGATGATGATTACCATCCTAAATGCAACTATGGCTACAAGGTTTGCAAGAGATGAAAATTGGTTTTCCAGTGCATTTATTTCATTAGGTTTAGCTAAACCTGGCCTTTGGGGAGTTTCTATTTCATTAGGGATGATAGGTGCATTGATGGCAGTTGCAGCAAATAGAGAAGATCTTGGATATGCATTGGGGATGGTAACTTTCCTCGGTGGCGCTTTTGGTGGTTCATATCTAGTTGTAAGGGGAGTAAACTGGAAGAGAGTGTCAAGACCATTGATTTCTGGGGCCATATTACTGACAATTTTCTTGTTGGTAGTTGAAACTGATTCAAACTACTACGGGTTGTCTGTTTATGAAATATTTACCATTTTAGGATTCATATTAACCTCAATAGTTCTGCTTAGAGATCAAAATAGTGTATCTGATAGGGTATTATGGGTTGGGTCAGTAACGATACTAATTTTGTTAGTTCTATTAGTTCCTAGTGAATTTTCAGAAAATGGAGGGGATGGTGGGATATTATTACTATTTCTTCTCTCAATCCTACATATCGGTACCGCCATAATGGCAATAAAAAGGGATTCTCCATCACTTTCTGGGATTACAGTATTACTTCCTTGGAGTTGGATTTTAATTGAAGAAATATTACAACAAACAGTAGACACCATCTACGTAGCCAATAATTTTGATAGGTTAGTTTCAATAGTTAATTTAGATTCTGGTCCGTTACTAATTTACTTAATTATCTCTAGTTTACTTTTATTTGTAGTAAATCTGAAGGCTGGAGAGACTGGAATAAATTTAGCTTCTAAATTTATGGGAATTACAGAGATTTCATCTTCGATAAGAGATTCAAATGTATTACAATTATGGAATCTTGGACTATGGTTACCATTGTTAACGATAATAGTATTAGCACAATTTGGAGGATTCACAGCAATTACAATTCTGATAATTACTATGGTAATTTCTGGACTGCACGTTACAGCTAAAACACTTGATATTCATTCTGGAGAAACTAGTCAGATTTTGATAATTTTGGCACTATTCTTGACGATAATTAATTGGAAATATGGCCTTGATGAAATAGTCTTTGCAATATTGTTCGTTTGTTTAATACCTCTATTACTCAAAGAACGTGATGAGAATATTTTTACTTTAGGAATGAGTATAATGTCCATTCCACCATTAATATCAATATCTGGTAGAGAAGTGAATAGTCAACTATTGGATTATGATTTAATTCCAACAATTGGAATGGATGTAGTGGCAATATTTTGTAGCTCATCCATAATCCTAGTTTTCCTAAAAAGGGCGGAGACAATGGAAAAAATACTGAAACCGACCTTGGGATGCTTGACATTATTAATTGCTACAATAATAATTAGTTTTCAGGGGGACAAGGAAATTATTCAAGCCTTGTCAATATTATTGTTCATAATCAGTTCAATATGGTTGATTTCAAGAGGAGAAATAAGAGCAGAAATAAAAGTAATTTCAAAAAGAAACGCGATAATTAGTTCAATAAACACTGGTAAAGTTGCAATGAGTGAAAATTATCTAGATAATAATTTAGGTAAGGTGGATAGTTTTAATCCTAAATTGGCCGAATTAAATGAGTTAAGAAAGAAAAAAAGAGAAAAATCCGATACAGATGATTTAGCTGAATTGATGATTACTGATGTTAATCATCAACCGTTGGTTGGTACGGTATTATTGATTCTAGTAATTTTTGTTACAGCACTATTTGGAATATTTAACGGTGCAAATCAAGATATTTGGCCATTGATTCTCATATTATCTGGTAGTTTTTCTAGTTTGATTGTCCTTCTTGTCAGAAATAGAACTAAGGGACTGGAATTGGAACTGCCTCATTTTCTCGGTATAGAAATGCCAATTGCAATTGCTATTATTGGGCTGATAATATCAATTCTTTCTGCTCATGTTCTTTCTCCGGGAAGTAGTAACAGAGAACTGTTAGATTTGGTCATAGTTGTTGTATTTTTAGTTCTATTATCAACTGTTTCGATTATGAATCACAAAAATATTTTGGAAAGGATATCCATAGCCTGCGATTGGATAATTTTTCCTCTTCTGACAATTAGAGTAGCAGGGGCATTGGTTGGAGAAGCATTGCCTATGCCTTTTACTGTAGATCCTACCGAGGGAGAGATTCTTAACTGGATTTTTCCCTTGATATTCATTGAAGTTATCCTAATTCTGTGTATTTTAGTAAATTTCTGGGTAAATGAAAAGAAATTGAAGACAGATGAAAGTTCAATTGATAAAAGAATGATAATTTCTAGGACGTTGGCTATTGTGGTTATCTCATTCGGAGTTGCTGGTATTTTGGCTGCTATTTTATCTGTAATAAATAGCTTGAGATATCATAAACCAGAGATTGCTGGATTTGGGATCCCATCATTTATTTTTGGGATAATCGGTTTAAGTTATTGGTTAGAAGGATTATCATACTTTGTTGCTGATTTAATTTTTATCACCGGAATCATTCTAATTATTTGTTGTTCTCTAACCATACCGTTCAGGAAGCAAGAATGGTCATTTACTCTAGCTATTGATGCGCATCTTCTTATTGTTTCTGGTTTATTTGCATTAGGACTAATGGGTAAAATAATTGTTCCTTTGGCATTTATTGTGATGTCTAGTACTGTTTGGATTATAGGAATTTTACAATTGAGAAGAAATTTCAGGATTTGGGGGTTGATGGACTTGGTAATTGGGATAATAATTACAGTAATTTTCACTTCGCAAGAAATTTCTAATTCATTCAATTTATTGTTAGTTCTATGCGCAATAGCATTGCAACTAGGAGTAATTTCGTGGCTGAGTTCTTCAAACCAAGAAGAGTTGATAGCTGATTAAATATAAAAAAAACATAACAAAATGTGCCAACCTTGATGAAATATGCCATTACAAGTGCAATCGTGACAAGGTCGTGGATTTCTGATACACCTGATGAAGTTGAGCATCCGCCAATTCCATTGGGACTGAATGAAATGACTGTTCCTAGGGTGACAATTGTTCTATCTATTTCCACATTATTGCTATTAATATCTTCTTCAGTATGGCTGGCACTATCAGCAATTTCCTTCCTAGAAGATTTGGATGAAACATTTGGTTCCAATGAAATTGAATTGTTGGAAATGGAAGGAAGATGGGTGTGGGAAGTCGATTTATTGTTTGATACATGTAGATCCAGAGAGGACTCGTGGAATTGGCCATCCAATCTATCCGACCAAGATGATACCTTCCTTTATCCTGGAGAATTAGAATGTGACTGGGAACATCAAGGTGAAGGAGATGGAGCCAGTGTAGTAGTTTACAATCGGGGAGGAACGGACTTAGATTTACTATTGGAGATTAATGGAGAGGGAGTGATTTTCTCGGAATCTGGAGAGAATAACATAATAATTAATCAGATTGGTGCCAACGAGAGTAAATTTTTAGAGATTATATTACAAGAGGACATTGAGGATAGAGGAGTAAGTATCATCGCTTCTCATACATCAGTAATGCAAGCAGAGGTTCGACTTGACGTACAAATATATAGGGGACCTCAAGAAAAAGATGTTCACATCGGTGAATCAGATTCTGTAGAGGTAGAATATACTGTCTGGAATTATGATACTGGGGATGAATTAGATAGTGGAACATGGATAGAGTCTGCTGGAGAACCGAGGTGGTCAATCGAAGGATTTGGATGGTCGGTTATTGGTCTTGACATAGATAATGACAGGGGAAGTGGGATGCCAGTAATTGATACTGGAACTTCACATATAACTCTATTACCGCCACCTATTGGGTACGGAAATAGTGAAGGTCATGAGTTGCAACACACTTGGCTGAAGTTTGAGCTAAAGCTCGAAAGGGCATTGGCGACCGATTAGTAGTAATGGGGTTAAAATATGGAAGAAAATACTCATCAAGCCATAATTCCATCAAAAAATATCGTAGATAAAATTAAAAAAAATAAGTCTACTAAAATTGTTAAGGGAGAGCCTCATTTCTACATGGATGGAGATATGAAAAGACTTTCAACACCTTGGTCTATTGCATCTACTAGAGCTAAAATGATAGATGGGGAAAAACTCCCTCCAGGAGTAATTCTTGATCCTGCAGCAGGTTCAGGGGTTCAATTATTGGCATATTCTAAAGAGTTGAGAAGACCTTCATTAGGGATAGAATTAGAAAGAGATATTGCTGAATTATGTGCAGCAAATATGGAAATAAATTCTGAAGAAGGAGTTCACAGATTACTAGATAGAATATTGATTGGAGATGGGACAGATGCTGAAAATGCTATAACTTCTTACTGGTCTAGTTTAAGAGAAAATGGAAATAATGCACAACCACCAATTGCCATGTTGCACCTTGATCCTGCTCGACCAAGGGATGCTCAGAATCACAGTATTGAAGAGATGAAGCCAGATATTAGGTTGGTTCTAAAAAATTGGAGTAAGTTTTTACAGAAAGGTCCTGAAGGTCCTGCTGTAATTCTGGACTTATCTCCAAGACTGGATTCGGTTCAAAGAGCAGCAATTGATGGGATATTAGAAACTAGTTTTCCCGGCTCTCCAAGGACTTGGGAATGGCTTAGTCAGGGCGGGGGTAGAGTTGATAGATTATCAGTATGGCTAGGGGCTATGTCTTCAAATCAACATAGGCGGTGCATTAGAATGGGAAGAAAGAATATAATCGCTATGATTGAAGGTTTAGATGATGAAATTCCGAGTATAATTTCTTTCAATAAGCCCCCAGATTTTGGGGCTTGGATTTCAATAGTAGATCCTACACTATTCCATAGCGGGCTTCATAATGTTTGGCTCAAGGACGCAGTAACTCCGGGAACGGGATGTAATTGGATAAGAACTGAAGGAAGAAGGCCTTTGTTAATCCATACAGATCCTTTGAGAGATGATCAAAACGTTCAGGGATTCGTTGTGGCTTCGGGTAAGATAATTCAGCATAGGTTGACTCCACCTGAAATTCATACAATTGATCTCGTTGCTGACTCAGTCAGTGGGAAAGGAATAGGAAAGATTACACTTAGATGTAGTCTGAATCCGGATATTCATCCTACTTTACAACGAAGGCTAGATAAAGCCCTGAAAGAGAAGAAGGGAGAAAGAGCATTTATGATTGATATGGAAATTTTCAGGGGCGGCCGAAGACAAGATTTATTCGTAGTTTGTAAGGAAAAGTAACAATTTCTATGTATTTTTTTGTCCGTTCGTTTCAAATATAGATGGTAGGTCGCGACATTGCCCATAGGGCCACCAAATGGTGAACACGGGGGAACCGTAAATGGCAAAAATAAATGAAGCAGAGCTTGGAGACGATTTTTCATACATCCTCAGGATAGCAGATAGCGACGTAGACGGGTTAAAACCAATTATTCATGGATTGACATCCGTTAAGGGAATAGGTGTAAGGACATCTATGCTAATATGTGATATGGCAGAAGTAGATGGATACAAATTAGGCGGGCATTTGAGTAATGATGAGCAAGAAAGTATTAGAAAAACTATTGATGAATTTGCAACTAAGGTTCCTTGGTGGTTAGTCAACAGACAAAGAGATTTAGAAACAAACGAAGATGCTCACATAATAGCAACTGAGGTAAAATTGACTAAAGATGATGATATTGCAAGATTGGCTGAAATGAAAACATATAGAGGAATGAGGCATAGAACTGGACATAAAGTGAGAGGACAGAGGCTTAGGGCTAACGGCCGAAGAGGAACGGCACTCGGTGTCCAGAGGAAAAAGTGAGGTGATAAAATGGGTGAACCAAAATTTTCCAGACCTAAGACTCAGACCCCAACACATCCTTGGAAGCAAGCTAGGATAGAAGAAGAGCATGCACTCAAAGAAAAATATGGACTCAAGAAAATCGGTGGAATGAGGGAGATTTGGAGAGAAAAATCTGCGCTAAGAAAACATAGAAATCAAGCAATGAAACTTATTGGAAGAGTTGATGCTTCAGAAGGCCATTATGCTAAAGAAAAGGAGCAATTTTTACAATCTCTCTATTCCAAGGGATTATTAGTTTCTGGTGCAGGAATTGGAGATGTATTGGAAATTAACGTAGAACATATGCTTTCAAGAAGATTACAATCGGTTGTTTATTTCAGGGGATTAGCACCTTCAATGAGGGCAGCAAGAAATCTGATAATTCATGGTCATATTTCAATTGGTGATCAGAGGATGACTGTCCCTGGTTATCACATTTTGAAAGATGAGGAGGAAGGTTTACAATATAGTCCAAATTCTCCATTTTCTGAGCCTGATCATCCATTCAGACAAAATTTAGAACAGGTTCGAAATATAGAAGAAGAGGTAGACGAAGATACAGAGGAAGGTGTGGAATGATGGGTCATAAAGCAATATTACATATTTTTAGTACTTTCAACAATGTATTGATTACTGCTACTGATCTCACCGGAGCAGAAACAATTTGCAAGGTTTCAGGTGGTATGGTTACGAAGGGCGGTAGTGATTCTGGTGGACAATTTGCAGCTACCAGAGCAGCAGAAAGAGTTGCTGAAATGCTATCAGAAAAAGATTTTGACCAAGTAATAGTAAAGTACAGAGGTGCTGGGGGGAACAGGTCTTACAGTGCTCCTGGTGCTACTGCAGCTATTCGAGCATTGACTAGGGCTGGTGTTAAGATAACAAGAATTGAAGATGTTACGCCAATGCCTACAGATGGAACAAAAAGTAAGGGTGGTCGACGTGGTCGACGAGTTTGAGGTGAAAAAATGGTAAAGATTGAGGTCCTTAGTGAGACAGAAGAAAGAATGAAACTATTATTGAAAGAAACCGATCGAAGTTTTATGAATGCACTTCGAAGAACATTACTTTCAGAAGTTCCAAAAATGGCTATAGATAGTGTAAGATTTCAGCTTGGAACAAAAGAACAAGATGATGAAACCTGGGAGACGACTGGACCCATTCCAGATGAAATGGTCGCTCAGAGATTAGCTATGGTACCAATTCCGACAAAATTTGATAGATTTCATTTTCAAAATTTGTGTCCCAATTGTGCCAACCTTGTCGAAGATGATAGGGGATGTTTAGAATGTCAGATGATTTACACTTGCGTAGTTTTTGGTACAGAAGAAGGTACATGGGTTACTGCTGGAGACTTGAAATACTTAGGTGAAGAATCGTTAGAAATTGGAGATGAATACAAGAAAATTCCAATCACTAAGTTGATGAAGGGTCAGATGATTGAATTCTATGCCACTGCAGTAATGGGAAGAGGTAAGGATCATGTAAAATGGTCCCCAGTTTGTGGATTATCATTCAATCCAAGAAAAAAAGCTATTCTAAAAAATAAGTCGAAAGCTAAAATTCTTTGGGATATGAACCTGACAATAACATCAAAAGACTTTGGAAAAGAAAAGATTCTTGAAGATGTTGAAAAGGTAACAAAATTAATAGAAGAAATGAATCATGTTGGAGCTGGTACAGAAGAGTCGCGAGAATTCAATGATGCAATAGTTTTAGAAGAATTTCCAGGAGAATTTATCCTATCTTTTGAAACGGATGGTTCAATGTCAACTAGAGTTGCTTTCACTAAAGCAATAGAAGAATTAAAGAAGAAATTTGATCTATTGAATGAAGATTTCGCTGCTGTCCTTTAATACAACAACTCCTTCAGTGGGGTTGAAAATTATGATTAGATTGGGTAGAGGTCACAGTGGTGCTCATCTGACACTATTATTTTCAATTGAAGATTATTCTGATGATCCTTTATCTCAAGGAAGTCTGGGAGTTGGAATTTGTCTAGAAGATGGAGTAGAAGCCTTTGCTAAAGGGGAAGAAGGGGAAAATAAATTAGAAGTTGTTTTCATTACAGGAAATGGGGATTGTAGACTTTATGAGGAAGTCCTGAAGTATTTGTCAGAGGAAATTCCAGAGGTTTTAGGACTATCATGGGAATTAAAGATAAAATTAGAATTACCGACTTCTCAGGGTTTTGGAATGTCTGCTTCTGGAGCTATTGCAGCTGCAGAGGCTTTTCAAAGAGCAATTGGAATACCCTACGAAGAATGTAGGAGGAGGGCATTGCTCATTGCTCATCTGGTCGAGCGAGATAGATCGACTGGATTAGGTGATACTACTGCACTATCTGCTGGAGGAGTAGAAAGGAGGATAAAGGCTGGATCTCCTTACAGTGGAAAAAAATTGATGAATGGCCCAGGAATATCTGAGGGATGGAGTGAAAATATCCCAGTTCTCCTAGTTTGGAAGGAGAGGACTGGAACTCATACCGCAGATTATATTGATAATAAAAATTGGAGGGAAAAAATCAGTAATGCAGGGCTTGCACAAATGAATCGATTATCGGAAGGGGACTGGAATAGAAATCGTTGGAAAGAAATTCTCAGTTCCTCTCAAAAATTTGTTGAGGAGAGTAAACTTCTTGATGACTTAAGTAGAAATGAATTAAGAGAAATTACCAAAAATTGCCTGATTTCAATGGGAATTGAGAATAAGTTTGTCCCACTTTTATGTATGCTTGGTGAGAGTATAGCAATCGTTCCGAAGGATGTATCTTCTGATTTCGAAGAAATTACGCTTATCTCAAAGAAATTACAGAATCTAGGGGTTTTGACTGCATTGAGTAGGATAGGAGAAGTTCGGAATTAATCTAATCCTCTTATTTTTTCATGGAACTTTTCCAAGTCGGATAAATCAAGAGGATTAGAGTCTAGTAATATTGCACCTTTTAGTCTCAAACTTTGACAAAATCCATGCCGATATACTATTGCTCCATGGCCGTATTCAGCCACATATCTATCAACCTGTTTCTGTGTTTTCTTTCTTGGAAATTTTAAGTCTGCTCCAAAATAATGTTTCGCATCAATCCATGCACATGGAATTCCATTAATTCTTAAATCATCCAAGAAAAGTAAATCTGGAGTCAATATTGCCCTTCCCTCATCTCTACTCTGTTCTTCCCATAATTCTTCTTGTCGTCTGAATCTTACTCCTATGGATTCAAAATACTTGAAAAGTGCTTCTTCAAAAATTCCTGCTGCATTTTGTGTTTCTGTCTGGTTAACAGCACTTACTCTATCCATATCTTCCGCTTTTTCAAATTCCTCGAGATCCCTCGAATTAAGTCTAGAAGGAGACTTTAAAGATTCCTTAATTTTATTTTTTGACCAACCTCTACCTGTCAAAATGGCTCTAAATGTATTTACAGGGGGCGCATCAAATCTTTTTGACAGGGATATCACACTCTCGCCAGAATTATATCTCCTGTTAAGTTCATTAGATCTTCTCATTAGTCTATGATGAGAATATACACTCTTCTCTTGGTTTAATGCACCCCTGAGAGAAAGTGCTTGTTCTAGAGAAATTGGGAATTCTGCGATTTCTTCTGCAATTTCTTGTACTCTATCTTCCGGAAGAAAGCCAAATTCACCTGGCCTACATACAATCTCTCCAACCCTTTTCTGGATATTTTTTGGTACAGAATTAGTATTCCAATCAATATTAATCTCCATTGGTGGTGGAGAAATTTGAGGGGGAATTCCCATAGGAAGTGGGTTTTGGCTAAATCTAGATATGGCCCTTTCTATTGATTTCTGATTAACATTATTTTCGGACTTAGTATCATTACTATTATCAAAACGTCTTCTTTTTCGACGATTTCGATTCCTTTTAGCATTCTTATGTTGACTCAACAAATGCTTCGAAGTGAAGAGACTCCTTGAACTATACTAAGAAAGGAAGGAAATTCCTGGCTCTAGAGGGAATGCCGATACTGCTTTTCCAGCAATGTCTTCTCCCTCACCTACTTTGTATACTTCAACTGAATCTAAATCCAGTTCAGTACGGATAAATTCCGAATTCTCAGATAGAAATTGTCTTTCATCAAGATTGGAAATTAAGCTTTTTTCTATCTTTGACCAGGTAAAAACGCGGCCTCTTTTCCTCTTATTTCCTACAGTAAGGTTCATCCAGGTCTTCATGATTTCACCTTTAAGACTGTCTTCTTCAAAAATAGGTAGAGACTGAATATATGAAATTCCATTTTCTTTGAAATTAAAATCAGTAATTGATAGCTCTAAGGCTTGATTGGCTAATTCATTTTTCCAATTTGGAGATGTCTGTAAGACAAGTTTTGTCAGTTTAGAATCAGATTTTCTCTCTGCCATGGTTCTTATATTCCTACATGATGAAATTACATTTCTGAGAAAGTTCTCCTTTGAAATAACCTCAAAGTCATCAGAATTTTCTACTATTTTCTCCATATTATATTGGGCTAGTAATCCTTCTTGGCCTATCAGTTTCCATAATTCTTCTGCGATATGCGGGGTTGCAGGAGCGAGCATAGAAATCCAGCCCTTTAGAAAACTAATGGATGTTGAAATATCGCACCCACTTCTTCTGACATACCAATTCCAATCTGATAACATCTCAAAATGACTAATCATTACACCCTCTCTGATATTAACATCAATCATCGAATCTTGCCATGATTTCATATTATATCGGAGTCTTGCAAGTAGCCAGTCATCTATTCTACTAGGAGATTTTGAATACGATAACGCAGATTTTATGGATTCAAAAATGGACTTTAATTGTTTATGATTAGCTTCAACCGAGCTATCTGACCAATCCATTCCAGCTTCAGGATTGGCGCCAAACAAGATGAATAGTCTTACTGTATCAGCTCCATATTTAGAAATCATCTTTTCTGGACTAACAGTGTTTCCTAGAGATTTACTCATTTTTGCCGATCTTGAGGTTAGTTCCTTTGAACATGATGGACAGTCTTTTCCAAAATAATCGATATGATATTCAGCATTACAATCTATGCAATAAGGTGCGGGAGCATTAAGCATGCCCTGACAGACTAACCGACCAAATGGCTCTCCAACACTATTCATATCTACATCTCTGGTGAATTTAGTAAAAAATCTAGCATAGAGCAGATGCATGACTGCATGTTCAATACCACCGATGTATAGATCAACACCGCCTTCCATCCAGTAGTCTACGGCTTCCCTATCAAATGGAGATGTTTTATTTTCTGCATCGCAGAATCTCATGAAGTACCATGAAGAATCATAGAATGTATCCATTGTGTCAGTTTCCCTAATTGCTTCTGAGCCACAACTTGGACAAACTGCTTTAGTAAAAGACTCATGAGCTTCCAATGGATTTCCTTTTTGGTCTTCAGAGAAGACCACATCAAGAGGAAGTTCGACTGGTAAGTCTTCTCGATTTACAGGAATTACTCCACATTTGTCACAGTGAATCATTGGGATTGGGGTTCCCCAAAACCTCTGTCTGCTAAGTAACCAATCTTTCAATCTATATTCTACCTTCCCAAAACCGGTGTTTTGAGAATCTAGTGCTTCAATTACGGCCTTTTTGGCATCTTCACCTATCAATCCATCGAATTTAGGAGTTGAATTTACCATGGGCCCATAACCTTCGAAAGCATAATTCACCGGTGAATTAGGATCGTCTCCATCTTTCTCAACTAGTACTCTTCTTATCTC
>DAJW01000140.1:11758-12663 GCA_002496485.1 Euryarchaeota archaeon UBA36 | reverse complement strand
GCCATTACTGCACCAGTTCCGTATGTAGCAACTACAAAATTTCCTGCATAAATAGGAATTTTTTCATTATTCATAGGATTTATGGCAAATCTCCCCAGAAAAACACCATTCTTCTCTTTAAGTAAGTTTATCCTTTCAAATTCCGACATAGTTGCGCATTCATCTCTAAGCTTCTTCCAGCCTTCATGCCATTTAGTTCCTGAGCATAATTCCTCACATAGTGGATGCTCAGGAGATAATGTTACGAAAGTAGCGCCAAATATAGTATCAGGTCGTGTAGTAAAAACTTGAATTTTGGAATTTGAATCGGCTATTGAAAATTCTATTTGAGCCCCATATGATCTACCAATCCAATTCCTTTGCATAGTTTTGACGTTTTCTGGGAAGGATATTTGTTCTAGTTCATCAAGTAACTCATCCGAATATTCAGTCATCCGTAAAAACCATTGAGCCATATCTTTCTGTACAACTTCTAGTCCACATCTCCAACACCTATTGTTCTTTACCTGTTCGTTTGCTAATACAGTATCACAATCGTTACACCAATTTACAGGAGCAGCCCTTCTTTCGACTAATCCTTTTTCATATAAAGTTAGGAACATGTCTTGGTTCCATCTATAGTAATCTACATCTGAAGTAGCTAGGTATCGATTCCAATCATACGAAAAACCCATTCTTTCTTGATCGGATCTTATACTTCTAATATTGCTCTTAGTTACTTCATGTGGATGATCACCTAATTTTTTGGCTGCATTCTCTGCGGGCATTCCAAAAGAATCATACCCCATTGGATAAAGAACATTTTTCCCCATTAGTCGTTGAAATCGTGCCATTGCATCCCCAATTGAATAATTTCTAACATGCCCCATATGCATATGTCCTGAAGGATATGGAAACATTTCAAG
>DAJW01000140.1:0-11444 GCA_002496485.1 Euryarchaeota archaeon UBA36 | reverse complement strand
TTCAAGACAGTAAAATTTCTCTTTTGAATGATCTATCTTTGCCTCGAAAACTCTAGCTTTCTTCCAAGCTAATTGCCAGTGAGATTCTATTTTATGTGGCTCGTATGACATTTACTCAGACTTACGGGCTCATAGGGTTTGTATATGCATTACTACTTTGATTGATTACCGATTCGGAGTTGATATGTTGAATGAGGGAGAGTTTCACTGTTCTGTTTATGAAGATGGAATAGAAGTATGGGTTACACAATTGGGCGAATTAATGAATATGAACACCGCCTTCATAGATCGTTCCAATGGAATTGTAGCAATAATTGATCCGTTTGATGCAGATAGTTGGATTTCTAGATTAGGTGAGGATGATCTTGTGCCCACTCACCTACTATACACACATACTCACAGAGATCATGTTGCTGGATACCCTGAAATGATTCAAAGATTTCCAGATTTAGAAGTTTGGGGACATGAAGATGCAAGAGTTCCTGATTTATTGGATAATTTTGTATTTAGAAAGGTAGAATTTACAGATACTTGGGATAGTATTGCTGGTGAAACAGTTGAGTGGAAATGTGGAAAAATTAATCTAAAAATTACCCATTCTCCTGGTCATGCCCCTGGTCATGTAACAATTCATGGACATGGAGTCTATCATGCAGGTGATTTATTGTTTGTTAGAAGTGCAGGGAGGGTTGATTTGCCAGGTGGTGACCCTCATGCACAGCAGATGAGTTTGATTAGAGCGAAGGAAATACTATCTTCATTACCTGAGGATTGGAGATTAATACCTGGACATAAATATGATACAATTGGAGATAGAATCCCAGACTGGATTAGTATTGGAGAAGTATTAACTTACAATTATTTTTTAGCGAATATAACTATGCAATAAAGGTTAATTTTTCAATAGTTTTCGTAAGATTGAGGTTTCTTTATCGAGAGTTTTTGATGGCTCTTCTCTAACTGTCTTTAATGCATTAATTGGAATCCAGTCATCTGGAATTAATTTCCATGGAGTTACTCTTGCCATTATTCCAAGTAAAACTTGGCTTCCAGGAATCATAAATACTCGGAGTGGAGGAATTAGGATACTTAATTTTGCTAAATTTTCACGTGTCTCTCGTTTTTCAGATTTCGAAATTTCTCTTCCAATGAGTATGTTGGCTAGAATTTTTGAAGTGGAAGCAAAATTTTCTGCTTCTATTTTTGACGAATCCCAAGCCTTCTCAATAGCTAATCCCCAACCTTTTGGATCATTAGCGATTTCGATAAATTCTGATTTAGACTTTTCAGATAATTCTGTGTAATTACTAGAAAATTTTCTAAATAATGACTTCATTATTACTAATAAATTTGGTAATTTTACCATCAAATCACTCTGTTATGTCTGATTTATTTTCAGTCAGATTTAGATCATTTGAAGCTTTATGGAAGGTCCCGCTTGGTATTTGTTTTTCTTGCTCTAAATTGAATATAGCTGCTCCAATAATGCTATTTGTATCGATTTCAAAGAATTTTCTTAGATTTTCTCGAGTATCAGATCTTCCGAATCCATCTGTTCCTAATACTGTATATCTACCGCCCACCCATCTTTGAATCATTTCTGGGATAGCAATAATATAGTCTGAAACTGCTACTGTGGGCATTTCATCTCCAAAACATTTGGACACGTGCGGTAATTCTTCATCCATATTTAACCTAATATTTCTTTCATAATTTTGACCAAATCTTCTCAACTCTCCATATGATGTTACAGACCAAACTTCGGAATCGATATTGTATTCTTTATGCAACCTTTCAGATGCTTCAATTACGTATTGAAGAATTGGCCCTGAACCCAAGAGTCTAATTTGTGGATTTTTGTCCCCTTGGAGTGACTGAATTCTATATGCTCCTTGAATAATATCATTATCAACTCCAGTTGGTTTTTTTGGTTGTTGTTGATTTTCATTATATAGCATAATGTAATGAATAACATCCCTATTTTGTTTCCACATCTCATCCATTCCATGATTAATAATTACGGCTAATTCGTAGGCAAAGGCGGGATCCCATGCTCTGCAATAAGGAACTGTGGAAGCTGTCAGTAAACTATGGCCATCTTGATGTTGGAGGCCTTCTCCGTTTAGAGTAGTTCTCCCTGCGGTAGCACCCATCAGAAATCCTCTAGATCTTGCATCAGATGCTGCCCAAACCTGATCTCCTACTCTTTGAAATCCAAACATAGAATAGAATGTATAAAACGGTAAAGTTGGAGAGTTAGAATGCGAATATGATGTTGAAGATGCAATCCATGTGGCCATAGAGTTAGCTTCTGAGATTCCTTCTTGTATAATCTGGCCAGAAATAGATTCCTTATATCGTAGTAGCATACTATGGTCTACAGGAGTATACTGTTGGCCTTTAAGCGAGAATATTTCGAATTCGCTGAAAAGAGGATCCATTCCGAAAGTTCTACCTTCGTCTGGAATAATGGGAACTACTCGTGCTCCAATTTCTGACTTAAGTAAATTCCTTAGAAGTCGCACATAAGCCATAGTTGTGGATACCAGCTGTCCTTCTCTAGTACCATTATCGAATTCAGAAAATATAGACCAGTCTGGTAGTTTAATATCAATTTTCTTTGCCTTCCTTTGGGGCAAAAATCCACCTAATTTTTCTCTTTTTTGAATTAAATATTCTGTAATTTCAGAATCCTGTTCGGGTAAATAGAAAGGAGATTGTTCCAGTTTTTCATCTTCAATTGGTATTTCTAATGAATTTCTATATGCAACTAAATCTTCTAAATTCATTTTCTTTTTCTGATGAGTAGAATTTCTTCCTTCGAAAGAATCTATGCCCCATCCCTTAACAGTATGGGCAAGTATAACAGCAGGTCCTTCAGCCTTTTCAGCTGCTTTATACGCTGAATAGACTTTCTTAGGATCATGCCCCCCTCTCTTTAAATTTAAGATTTCATTATCCGAAATTAACTTAGACATTGCTTCTAGTTCTTTACTTCCGGAGAAAAGTTCTGATTTGAATTCCTGAGGTTGAAGTGTACTCAATCTTTGCCAATCTCCATCAGTTATTTTTTCCATTCTAGTCAGAAGTTTACCGTCTTTGTCCAGACGTAGTAGTTTTTCCCATTCTGAGCTCCAAAGTACTTTGATTACTGTCCATCCTGCACCTCTGTATAGTCCTTCTAATTCTTGAATGATTTTGGAATTACCTCTAACCGGGCCATCAAGACGTTGAAGATTACAATTAACAACTGTAATCAAATTATCGAGTTTTTCTCTTCCAGCGATAGCAATAGAGGCAATGGACTCAGGTTCGTCCATTTCACCATCCCCTAAGAAGGCAAAGACTCTACTTTCCGAGGTATCAGCTAAACCTCTATGGTGAAGATATTTCCAAAATCTAGCTTGCATCACAGCTCCTAGCGGTCCAAGACCCATAGAAACCGTAGGATACTCCCAAAACTCTGGCATTAATCTGGGATGGGGGTATGAGGATAGTCCATCTCCAGAGGATTCTTGGCGAAATTTCAGTACCTGATCTAAAGTTATTCTCCCTTCTAACAGAGCTCTAGAGTAAATACCGGGACTGGCATGACCTTGGAAATAGATAGCGTCTCCAATCCCATTAAATTCCTTTCCTCTGAATATGTGATTGAACGCTACCTCATATAATGTAGAGCTGGAAGAGTATGTTGAGATATGCCCTCCAATTCCATCATTTCTCCTATTTGCATCAGAAACAATTACCGCTGCATTCCATAAAATAATATTTTGAATCTTAGATTCAATCTCTAGATTTCCCGGATAAGGGATATCCTGATCTATGGAAATTGAGTTTAGATACGGAGAAATAGGTGTATTCTTTATTGGAATAGACAAATCCTGAGCCTCATTCATTAATTCGTGTAGTAGGAATTTCGCTCTATTTATCCCGTGAGAAGCCACTACTGTTCTAAGAGACTCGAGCCACTCTGTTGTTTCTTCTGGATCAGAATCTGGTAAATTTTGACGGATATTTGATGTCATCTGAATCTACCTCGCCTCGTTGGATGTAATTGCCACTACACTATATTTTTTCAATGTTAGAGGCTATTTTATTATTCTGAGTTTTATTCTGGACCAATTGTTATCAAATAACACTCATGATTGGTTCTTACTCCTGCCACTTTAATTTGTGAGTCTCCCTCAGTGTGCCTCAATCCATTCCATCTTTGCACAGTACTAAAAACAGTGTTTCTACCTGCTAGATTATTCGGGTCGACCTTAATTTCTATGGTTACCTCTTCTACTTCACCGAGCCATTTCAAAGCTGAATTTATACTCTTATTAGCAATTCCATGCCTTTGTTCTGAGCTTCTAACCCAATAACCTAGATTCCAATAAGCTTGTTTTGATCTAGTAACTCTGTCGAATCCAACTACTCCGAGAATATAATTATCCCAAGGCCTTATCATTACCCAGTGATGAAGTAATCCTGATCTACCCCGATTTTCTGTTTCATGAATGAAATCCCTAATTTGATCGGGGATTGATTTATCTGGATTTATCCACGGCATTGCTCGAATAACTTCTGGCCATGTTTCTTCAAATGCTTCGATTATCTCGTCAGTGTATTTTGATGAAGCAGGGCGTAAAATCAAATCATCATCTACGCTAATTGTACTTGTAGCTCTACGAATCAGAGATTTATGAATGTCCGAAGTACGCACATACCTGCGGGCGCATCATTATAGATAAGAAATTAGTTAATTAGCTGGAGTGAGCTTAAACTAATTTACATCCTAAACGCTCTGAAACAAATACCGCGGATGAGCATGCACTTTCTAGTAAAGGAACGGCATATTGCGCATATGAACCGCAAAACCAAATTTTTCTATTTTCCTCAAGGTGTAGTTTCTTTAGTTTTTCAACATTTATTATAGCCTTTTTATCCACAATAGGACGTTCAAATTTTGCCTCACTAATAATTAGATTTTCTCTAGGTTCAAAGATAGGATTCCAGGTTTGGAAAATGGGACTGGTTCCTTTCAACATAGGTTGTACTTTATTCATCCATATTGTCGCCATGGGAGTTGAATTTCTTGATGATGAAATTAAGTTAACAGGGGACCAAGTGGTTCTATCGATTGGTGCCAGTCTCTTATCGGAATGCATTAAAACGGTACTATTCTCATAACTAAATGAATTTAATAATTCGAGTTCTGATGAGAATTCTTCTCCTAGAATATCTGAAACTTTATTTGCTGGAATACCGAAAACAACATGATCATAATATGTTTTTTTCCCATTTTCTTCAGTAATTGAAATTTTTTCTTCCTCATTATTGATAGAACTTATTTTGCTAGAAAGGCGAATTTTAGATACATTCTCAGACAATTTCTGAACTACTTCCCTAGACCCATTTGTGACTCGTTTAACTCCCCTGAATAGGAGTCCTTGATTAAGATAGTTTAGAATTACTTCAGCGGGATATTCCTTGACTGCATCCAAAGTACAAGTACAGATTGCAGCGAATGTAGGATAAAGAAATCCTTCCGAAAAGGATTTCGAGTAATTATGTTTCAATAAATATTCTTCAATAGACATATTATCTTCTAAACTAAATTTTCCCAGATTTATATTTCTGAATAGACGAAAGATATCTGAAATAATCCTTCTAGACTCTTGTCTGATTAGATAACGAGTTTTGACATATGGTATAGAAAGACGGCCCAATCGTAGGTTTTTGTACTGGAAATATGAATCTTCATTATTATTGGTAAATGAGGCTGCGTAAGATACTTTTTCTGTTTTAATTCTGAGTTTACTATACAATTTCATTAATGTTTTGTAATATCCAGGATAAATTACTCTAAGAGGTACATCAGCTCTTGCTATCTTTCCTTCATGATTTATATCGATACTATGTGCATCCATTCCTAGTGAGGGATGTCGTTCGAATAACGTAACTTTGTGTTTTTTTGACAATAAGTATGCTGCAGTTAAACCTGCAAGACCACTACCTACTACTGCAATTGTGTATTTATCGTTGTTTTCACCAATCCGAATTTGTTCATGTTCTGGTGAAAGGAAAATATCCATGATTTGTCGAAATGACATAATGTTAAGAAAGTAGTTTATTAGAAGCTAGAATAATTTCTTTATCCTCAGGAAAGTTTTTTGTTGCCGAAGTAACCATTCTTTCTGTATCCTCAGAACGTCCAATTATTCTCAGTAGTTTTCCAACCGCATAGACTAGGCTATGTCTAGAGCCAAGATGTGGTCCCACCTCATCGATAAGTACGGTTGCCTCAGCTATATTGTGATTTGCAGCAGCTCTTAGAGCTGTGAGAAGTTGTCTTTTTACTTCATCTATTGGCCATTCTTCTTGCTGCTCCCATGGCCAAAAGTTTTTGTTAACATTTGAAAGGGAATTTTCTACAGTTTGATTATCTGTAGATTCATGTATTTCAGTGTATTTTTCTTCTTCTGAGAAATCTGGATTGATTACAGGTGTAGCTTCGATTCTGGGAATTTTTTTGCCTTCGGATTCATTAGTCATAGAGCCTTCAGGATGGAAATCAATTTTGTTTTCTATATCTCCATCGGCAAAAGCCTTCTCATATGCATCAACTTTTCCATCACCATCAAAATCTAAGGGATCTATTGGTTCGGCTTCGTTATTTTTATCCCAAGAATCTGAAGGACTAAGTATTTCACTAGGAGATTGGATTTCCACTACATCTGGAGTGTCTGATGTAGGATGTACTAGATCAATTCTGGTTGGCTCTAGTTCTGTTATTTCATATGCATCCTCTTCGGGTTTAGGAATTTCAAATTTATTGACGAATTCTGGCCCATCTTCGAGTTTTAGTTCATAATTTTCGTCTATCTCATTCTCATCTTTTGGTTGTAAAAGGTTAGAAATTTGAGGATTTCCCAGAATATCAACTTTGTCTTCATTTGAGTATTGTGCAATATCTACTGATATATCATCAAGAGAAAATGATGCAGCTACAATTTCTTCCTGTTGTTCTTCAATATCCTTCATCAATTCTTCTAACAAATCAGAGGACTGGGCATTATCTACAGTAGTATCCTGTTCAAAGGAAGGTCTATCTAATTGATAATAGCATCTAGTACATACTTTAGTTTCTTTCAAGTTATTGTGTTGACAAGCGGGACAAATTATTCCTTCTCTTTTTTCTTTCTTCCATGACTTGAATCTATCGAAGACCATTGGCCCCACCACCTTGAACATCCAACTCGATGAAACTATGCGTTTAATTCTCACCCTAATTTGTTATTACAGATTTTGAAGACAGTTACTAGAAATCGTGAAATGTATTCCATCTATCGGCAACTGTGAATAGCTACAAAAGTGACCTAGTAAGTTGCTTTAATAAAAGCCAAGATTATCATGAGTTTTTTCTTCGTCTAATAAAATCAGAGCTTGAAGATGAATTATCTATGACCGAAGAAAGACTGAGAAATTGGTCCAATAAAAAATTGGAGATGAATGGTATAGCATTATTTGGTTTAGTAGCTAAACCTGATGGATGGTTATTTGGACAACGAATAATAAGATTAAAACCGACTAGTGGAGAATATCTAGGTTTTCATAGATTTAGACAGGGAGATATAGTTTTACTAAGTAGAGTCAGTCCAATCACTGAAAAGCCCATTGAAGCAATAATTAGTGAGAGGAGTAGAAATTCCATTAAAATTGTATTGGGTGAACAGCCTAAAGGAATTAGAAAGGGAAAATGGAGAATGGATAGAGGTGCTAACAGAATTGCTTTTGATCGTATGAGAGATGCAATAAATTCTACTTTTGAAGAGGGCAGTAGTGTTCCCCTAAGGGAATTGATAATGGGTAAAGTGCATAGTCCCGCCAATACTTCAACATTAACTCCCGAACTTGGAGGTATTAAAAAAAGAAAAATTACGCTACCTGGTGATCTTAACCAAGCACAAAGAGAAGCTGCAAAAGGTGCATTAGAGAGACGGTTTAGTCTAATTCAAGGGCCGCCAGGTACTGGAAAAACTCATACTGCTATTAGAATTTTAGAATCTTGGGCGAAAGAAGATTTTGGGACTATTTTAGCGGTAGCTGATTCTAATGTTGCAGTTGATAATCTGCTGGAAGGTTTGATAAATCGCGGAGTAAGAGCTGTAAGGCTTGGACAACCAGTTAAGGTTAGAGAAGAATTGAGGGATGCTACGCTGGATGCTAAAATGCAAACTCATCCATTAAGAAAGGATTTAGATTATGAGATTGGAATGATTGAGAAGTTGAGAAGGAGAATCAAGGGTATGAGGGGTAAAGAAAAGGGACTTGCCCATAGGGATTTAAAGAATAGTTGGAAAATCGTGAAAAAGTATGAGACTCAAATGAGAGATGATATTCTTGATAGGGCACAGATTTTATGTTGTACTTGTATCGGTTCGGGCCATGAAATATTAGATGGAAGAAGATTTACCAGGGTACTGATAGACGAGGCGACTCAAGCTACAGAGCCTGCGAGTCTAGTTCCTATTTCTCGAGGTGCCAGACAGATTGTTTTGATAGGTGACCACAAGCAACTTCCACCTACAGTAATATCCAGAAAGGCGGAAAAAGGTGGTCTCGCACGTTCATTATTCGAAAGAATGGTCGAAATGGGAGTAGTGCCAATGCTATTAAAAACTCAGTATAGGATGCATCCAATAATTTCTGAATTTCCAAATTTATATTTCTATTCTGGACAATTAGAAGATGGAGTGAAAACAAATGAAAGAGCTACACCTAATGGTATATCTTGGCCCGACTGGGAGAATCCAATAGCATTTATTCCGTTAGAAGGAAATGAAGAGACTTCTCCAGATGGTGCATCTAAAGAAAATCATGAAGAAGCTTCTAAAATTGTTTCATTACTGATTGATTTAATAGACGGTGGCAACTTAGAGGCTAAGGATATTGGAATAATTACTCCTTATGCTGGTCAGGTCAGAGCAATCCGGGATAGTATGCCGGAGTCCCTTCAATCAGTAGAAGTAAGAACTGTTGACGGATATCAAGGGAGAGAAAAAGAAGTAATTTTATTTTCTTGTGTCCGATCAAATAATGAAGGAAATATTGGATTTTTATCTGATGGAAGAAGATTAAATGTTGCACTAACTAGGGCTAAACGAGGATTAATAGTTGTTGGGAATCACAACACACTAAGGAACGACGTGAATTGGAACGAGTGGTTGGAATATATTTCAAAAAAGAATTTACAGGCATGGCATCTAAAAGGAGGAATTTGAATGGCAGATCATGATTCACCAATCTCACTACACCAGGGAGTTACAATTGCAAAAGCAATAATGACTGAGAAAGATGGTAATGTGTCTCTTCCTGAAGGAACAGTATTAGCTTCTTCGATTAATAGAGTTTTATCATTTATAATTGATGTTATTCTTGTTAGTTCTCTACTTTTAATTGCCACTGGCGGAGAAATAATTAATGCACTTAACCTGACTTTATGGTTATCTTATGATTTTCATTACTCGCTAGCATACACTCTAGTACTTTTTACTGCACACTGGCTTTACTGGAGAGTTATTGGGGTGAATTATTCAAGATCATTGGGTCAAAAACTGTTTGGAATAGCAGTAATTTGTGATGATGGTTCACAGTTAACTGGAGAAATGTGGGATAAAAGGTCATTTCAGAAGCTTAAATTTCTAATTCCTCTTGTAAATATTTACCTTGGAGTATATGAATATGCTAGAATTTCACAAAGACACACCCATCAATCAAACATTGATCTAAAGATTGGTACTGTAGTTGTTCGGGCAAACTCACTTCCACCTGCTTACAGGAGAGAAATTAGATAGTATGTCAATCGAAGAAATTATTGAAAAAATTAAATCCGGAGCTTGTGTAGTATATCCTACTTCTACACTTCCTGCACTAGGATGTATACCAAACCCTAAATCCTTAGATATTCTATATAAGATAAAGGAAAGGGATTATGCTAAACCTGTTAGCATAGGGGTTGTGAACTTAGAACAGGCTTCAGAAATCGCTGAAGTTCCGTCGGATGTAAAAGAAATAATTAGAGATTTTCCCGATGGTTCATTAACAATAATTCTGAAATCGAAGACGGAACTGGATGATAGATTAGGTGGTAGAAAAGTTGCATTGAGAGTTGTAAGCAATCCAATTGCAAAGAAATTATTGAATGAAGTGGGTCCACTTACGGCAACTAGTGCTAATATAAGTGGACAGGAACCAGTAAATAATTGTGATGAGGCAGCTAAAATATTGAATTCTGGACCCTATTCGGTAGTTAGTTTGAGTGGAGAGTGCGGGGGCGGAAGTCCCAGTACTTTGATAGCATGGCACACTGTCTGTGATACACCTAGTTCGCCGCATATTGAGGTTGTAAGAGAAGGTAGAGTGAGTAGAAAGGATGTGCTAAATTGGTGGCGGAAGAGGATTTGAAGCAATGGAGAGATGCTGGTCATGTCGCAAGAAGGGCACTTGAAGGAATAAAAAATGAAATTACCGTTGGAAAAACATGGGATGAAGTAATTGACTCAGCTGAAAGATTTATCAGAAGACACGGGGGAAAAGCAGCATTTCCTGTAACAATTTCAGTTAATGAAATGGCAGCACATTACACTACAAATTCTGAGCTAACCAAACCCGAAGGAATGGATGAAGAAATGGTATTTGAGAAGGGCGATTTAGTAAAGCTAGACATTGGAGCTCATATCAAAGGTGCATTGGCAGATAATGCATTATCACTAGAGGTTGGAAATGGTGGGAATCATACCGAACAAATTAAGGCTGCAGAAGAAGCTAGAGATGCTGCCATAGAAAAAATGCATCCCGGGACTCCTTGGCATGTAGTTGGAAGTGCGGCTCAACAAGTCGCACTTGATTCTGGTTTTGAACCGATTAGAAACTTGTGTGGGCACGAGATGGAGAGATGGAATCTGCATACCGGACTATCCATTCCAATGTACTCGTGTGGAGAAAAAAATCCATCATTTAAGGGTGAAGTGGAAGTGGGCGGAGTGTATGCAGTTGAGCCATTCAATACAACTGGAAAATCTGGAATGATTGAAAATGTATCTCCAACAGGATCTTCAAATATACTTAGAGTAACAGGGAATGTGAAAATAAGAAAGGCACTTTCTAAGGGAAAGCTTAAGCCATTGGGGGCCACAATGGCTAGGTATATCGAAGAAAGGTACAGTACGCTTCCATTTGCAGAAAGGTGGGCTTATCCTCTATTAGAAAAACCGTTTCCAGAAGAGCCGGAAGAATCTAGAAGAAGGAAATGGAAGGCTCTCGTCAAGAAGTTAACATCGATTAGATTTTTGGAAGTTTATGAAGCACTGAGAGATATTGACGGTGGTACTGTAGGCCAATTTGAACATACTGTATATGTTACTGAAGGCGGCCCAGAGGTCTTAACTGTAGAGTAA
>DAJW01000107.1 GCA_002496485.1 Euryarchaeota archaeon UBA36 | reverse complement strand
GCGAAGCACTACGCACTGGGACCTAAACCCAGCCCCTTTGACCACTCGGGTACCCCTGCTTGATGCTGCGGGAGTGATTTCTCATCAATAAGGCAACTGATTATCGATTAGTTGCCCATAGTGTATTAAAAGGCAGACTTAGCCGATAATATGACGATTATGGCAAGAATTGGAATTATCGGATTGGGCAACTGGGGTACTACTTTAGCCTATATTTGGTGTAGGGATGGCCATAATGTCCTAGGTTGGACCGTGGAAAATGATGTATATGAGTCAATGATGATAACTAAGGAAAATAAAAAATATCTTCCGGGATTTATTATACCTGAGCTTGAGGTGACAATGGAAATTTCTGATATCACTGAAGAATGTGAGATTTTAGTTCTAGCTTTACCTAGTAGTATAATTCTCGAAGTTTTTGAGGGGTTAATTCATCATATTAGACCTTCACATTTAATCATTGATTTGGCAAAAGGACTGGCTGATGGAGATGGAAGTATAATGATTTCAAATGTAATTGAAGAAAGGCTTAGAGAAAATGGTAAATCGAATTCTGTAGTGGTGATGACTGGCCCAACAATAGCACCTGAAGTAGCTAAGGGAGTTCTGTCAACTGCATTAGTAGCCTGTCATGATCGTTCAGTTGCTGAGAGAGTTTCTGACAGACTCTCAACCGATTCTTTAATTCTAAAGCCGACCGAAGATCCAATTGGAGCTGAGCTGTGGGGGGCTTACAAAAATACAGTTGCATTGGCTTGTGGAATAGTTGATGGATTACGAGATAATATCGGCGGAGATAATCTGAAGGCGGCATTGGTAGTTTCTGGATATAGTGAAGGAATTCGTCTACTAGAAAAGATGGGGGCCAATCCTACTACAGCATTTGGCCCAGCTGGAATTGGTGATTTGTATGTTACAGCAACAAGTCCGAGAAGTAGAAATAGAACACTAGGACAAATGCTCGGCGAAGGAAAGAGTTTGGAACAAGCATTGGATGAAATGCATATGGTTGCAGAGGGAGTAAGGGCTACTCAGATGTTTTCAAAGAAATCATTAGAATTGGGACATTATTCTCCCTTTTTGTTTGCTTTGGATAATTTATTAGAAGGAAGAATTGAAGTGGAAAAGGCCGTGAGAATGATGGTGGAAGCATATAATGACATAGGTGAATAATATGGCAATAAAAGATTTAAATGATTTCGAACTAAGATTATTAAGATGGATTTCTGCATCGGATTTTATCGAGATTCCTTGGTCTACTAGAAGGGCTGCAGATGCTTTCAAAGTGACCGAAAAACAAGTTTATGACGCTCTCTCTTCTCTGACTATTAAAGTCAAGGATAATATTCAAATTTTTTATGAGGATGGAGAGATTCGCATAGTTGGTGAAATATAGGTCCATATCTATTTTTTAGAAAACAATAAGAAGTCTTTAGGAAGTATCGTTTCCTTCCATAATTTCAGAAATGACGTGAAAAATGAATCGTCATTATTATCGCCATCCTCTGTGAATAATGATCTAGCCGATATTGAAATAAAATCTATAATCAATACTACTACAAAAATGATGATTAAATAAGCTATTACTTTGTCATACTGTAAAAATTTTAGATATAAATTGATGTAATATCCTATTCCACCAGCCCCTACTATTCCAATAACAGTACCATGTCTAACATTATATTCAAACATGAAAATTATTTGAGAAATTAAATCATTAGCATTTTCGGGAATTACAATTCCCTTTGAAATTTCAAACCTTGAAAGTCCCATAGATTTTCCTGCTTCCAGTGGAATGCTAGAAATTCCTTCTATAGATTCATATTGTAATTTTCCTAAATATCCTACAGTATAAATTGTCATCGCTAGTATTCCAGATATTGGCCCAAAACCTACCAAAATAACGAAGAATATTGCCCATATTATACTAGGTAAACTTCTTGCTGCTGCTAGGATAAAACGTACAATAAATGATATCCATCTTGGATTTAAATTTCTTGCAGCTAGTAGGGCCAAAGGTAGTGAAATTATGGAACCAAAAATTGTTGAGATAAAGGCGATTTTTAATGTTTCAATTATTCCTATCCAAGCAGTTGAACATGTAAAGTCAAAAAGAGGATAAACTGTACATACAGGATACGCTTGTGGTTCAATTACACTCCAATTTGGTGGCCAAAGAGATTCGGAAATAAAGATTGTTAGATTATTCCAACTCCCTGAGAGTCTTCCCCAATCATTAACTAGATTATCTATTAAAAATACTGATATTATTAGTCCTATAAATGAAAACCAGATTACTGCATTGTCTCTAAAACTCATTTTTCTGCCTCCAACAATATAGTTCTTGTTTCACTGATAAACGGATTTACACGTCCATCATCAATAACCAGTAAATGATCTGCCATTTCCTTTGCACGAGATACATCATGTTCTACTACTAGTAAGGCAGCTTTACTGTTCTTGACATAATCAAGTATTTCCCTGAGTACCATATTGATAGTTTTCTCATCTAATTCACTAAGAAATTCATCGGCCATAATCAAACTAGGGGCTTGAGATAGTGTCCTAGCGATTGCTACTCTTCTTTGCTGACCGCCAGAAAGTCTCCTTACTGGCTCATTGGTTTTTTCTGTAAGTCCCATTGAATTAATTTTTTTTATGCTGTGATCTTTCTCTGCTTTATTAGAAAAATAAGACTTAGAGAGTTTTTGATTAGTTTTTGCTCCTAGCATAACATTATGTAAAACGCTTGCATGTCTAACCAGTCCTAATCTTTGAGGGATATATCCTACTTCACCTCTCAGAATTTGTGATGGATTACTGCCACAAACCTGTATGTATCCTGAAATAGGTTTTACTAACCCGGCGATTGTTCTCAATAGTGTAGTTTTACCTATTCCAGAAGGACCAGTAACTGCAACAACTTCTCCTGGAAAAATCTCCATATTTGTAATTTCTACTAGTGGTTTGGATGAATTGAAACCAATTACCACATCTTTGAGATGAACTATTGGAGTCTTATTTTCGTCTTCCATTATCATAATCTCCCCAGTAATTAATTTAGGGGGTCCTAAACCATTATATGGAATTGATGGCTACATACTTTAGGTGACGGGTAGCTAGGGGGTGATGAATTGTTGATTGCTATTCGACGAAGCTACCCGTCAAAAAGTCTTAGTCAGTGATTTCATACTTTGTATCATAATACGTTGATATTCCTGGAACATGTTTTATAATCGAAGAATAGCTTCCTAAGTGAGTTTGAGAATTCGCTCTTTCGATACCAGGTGTATTCAAGACATTTTCCAAAATTTGATCTCCACAAGTATTCATGTCTGAAGTAGAATCTACTTGATGAATAGATATATCATAACATCCAGTATATGTAGTTCCCATCATAGGATAATCCTCAACATACATTTCGTTGTTCAATGACATTAGTGCATTTAGTATAGCAGTTCTAGTCTGAACATCTAATAGATTTGGATTATACATAACCGGATGACTTGGTGCCTGTCCAAATGCTGG
>DAJW01000063.1 GCA_002496485.1 Euryarchaeota archaeon UBA36 | reverse complement strand
AGTCTTATTCTTTGAGATTCGCCTCCCGAAAGAGTATTTGCTCTTCTATCTAGAGTTAAATAGTCCAAGCCCACTAGTGCTAGAAATCTCAATCTGGATTCGATTTCCTTGATAATATCTTTTGAAATATATAGTGTTCTCTCATCCATCTTTTTAGTAGATTTAACTGTACTGCTTGAAGGGATTTCTCTTTCTAATTTTTCCCATGTATCGTCCAGTTCCCCCATTCTCCAATATTGAACTGAAGCTAGTGCTTCTAATACACTACATTGAGAAATTTCAGGCAGTGTTATTCCACCAACTGTCACTTGGCAGACTGCTTTATTCAATTTTTTTCCATTGCATTTATTGCATGGCTCATCGGTCATATATGATGATAATTTAGATCGGGTTCTGTTGGAACTGGTATCTTTGTAAGATCTTCTAAGTCTGGGAAAAACCCCTTCCCATGGCTTTTCCATGCTGTAAGTAGACCTTTTTTTAGAAATAAATTCATAATTAATTACTTCATCGTTGCTTCCATTTAGGATAATATTTCTATGATGATCTGATAGATCCTTGAAAGGTACATTGATTGGAATTTCAAAATGTTCGCAGGTTTGGATCATTTGTTTTCTATACCAACCTGACATCATTGAACGTCTAAAGGGACGGATGCATCCTTCATCTACTGTAGCGTTTCGATCAATTACTAAGTCGGGAGAGAAGTTTCTCTGTACTCCTAAGCCTTGGCAATCTGGACATGCCCCCAATGGATTATTGAATGAAAATACTCTAGGGCTCATTTCAGGTAAAAATGATCCGTGCTCTGGGCAGGCAAACTCTTCTGAGTATGCAATAATTTCTTTTTCTTTGGTCTTAAATCTCTGTTCTTCTGAGTTATCTTTACCCGGTTTAGGAGCACTAAGACTTTCAACTGCTACAGTACCACCTCCTAGCCTAATCCCAGCTTCGATCCCTTCAGTTAATCGTTGTCTATTAGAAGGGTGTAATAGCAATCGATCTATTCGTATATCAATATCATGTCGTAAATTCTTTTCTAGAGTAGGAGGATTTTCAAAATCCGCTTCTCTACCATTTACTTTTCCATGTAAATATCCTAAAGAAACTAAACCAGTGAATAAATCGGCATGAGTTCCCTTTCTATTCCTGATTGTTGGACTCCAAATTGCAATTCCATGCCCTTCAAATCTCCATAGAACGTCATCAACGATTTCCTGAACGGTTCTTCTTGCAACTTCTCTTCCACATTCTGGACAATGAGGTAGACCAACTCTAGCCCATAACAGTCTAAGATAATCCATCATTTCAGTGACGGTGGCAACTGTTGATCTAGGATTATGACTTCCCTGTTTTTGATCAATGCTTATTGCAGGAGATAGGCCCTCTATGGAGTCGCAATCTGGTTTTTTCATCTGTCCTAGGAATTGTCTAGCATACGAGCTTAGGCTCTCAACATATCTTCTCTGTCCCTCTGCATACAATGTATCAAAGGCTAAACTTGATTTTCCTGAACCAGACACTCCCGAAATTACTACAAATTTTCCCCTAGGTATTCTTACATCCACACCCTGAAGATTATGAGTTCTGGCTCCTTTGACTTCAATCCATCCTTCTGAATCAAAGCCATTTTTCGCACTTTTTGGCATTATTTCAACTCCTATATTTCACCGGCGAATCATTGACCGTATGAACTCATGCTCCTCATGAACATACACATTTACTGAATTGATTGTTATTAGGGATATTGTTTAACACAACCATATAGCATCAATTAGTTGGCCGGCTAACCCTTCTGTATCGGGTGGTAATAATGTCAATGCGTTGTGTGTGACTAAACTATTGATATTTCCACTTCCTTGATGGGTCCTAACATGCCCTACCAATTCATCATCTTCTAATTCGACATAAATCCGTCTCATACAAATTTTTCCTGGCGCACCTTTGACCGGATCTTTTAATCTTATTTTCACTCTATTGCCTAATTTATATCCATTATTCTCATCGGACCCCATTATTTTGTTAAGCCATGGTGCTACTAAAGAAATAAACACCACATGACTGCTCACAGGGTTTCCAGGTAATCCAAAGATTGGTGTATTTTTCCATGTACCAAAAAGTGGTGGTCCGCCAGGCCTAAGCTTTATTTTCCAAAATTTTATTTTTCCTTCTTCATGCATGATTTTTCTAACTAAATCCCACTCGCCCATGCTTACTCCCCCACTTGTTATGATGAGATCCGATTTCTCGGATGCTGAGTTGAGGGTTTTACGTAACTCTTCCATTGAATCTGAAATATGCCCAAAATGAACTGGATTTCCGCCCATCTTTCTTATTAAAGCAGATATGCCAAACGAATTTGATTCAAATATCTCTCCATCTTTGAGTTTCTTCGATGGATGTACTAACTCATCTCCAGTACTAATTATTGAAACAATTGGTTTTTTTACAACATTTACTTGCCAATTTCCACTGGTAGCAGCAAGTGAGATTTCGAATGGGCTCAGCAAAGTTCCAGATTTTAGAATAGTTTGTCCGATTGTGATATTTTCGCCCAATTTTCTGATATAATTCGGTTTGGGATTTTCAAGAATGGTAACAAGACCGTTTTCTTCTTTTGAGTTTTCTATTATCAATATTGAGTTTGCACCTTTTGGAATTGGCGCGCCGGTCATAATTTTACAAGCCTCTCCCTTTCTGACCGGTGGTGGGTTGAATTTTCCCGCTTGGCTAGTTCCAATTATCTTCAATTTGCTACCGATCTTACAATCTTCTATTCTGACTGCCCATCCGTCCATAGCGGAATTGTCGAATATTGGATCGTTTACATGTGATTTAATATCTTCAGATAAAATTCTGCCGTGGGCTTCATCAATTGTTATTTTTTCGGTATCTAATTCTACTGAATTTGAATAAGAAATTTCTAACGCTCGCTGTAATGTCACTGCTTTCTCCACGACCCTCGAGAGATGGTATAGTTGAAGTGTTCTTCCTTTATCCGGGGTTGTGTCTGAACTAGAGTTAGTGCTAGTTCTTGTAGGACTATTTTTTATGGCCACATTATTCTCTACTGTGGGACATGGTGGTGCATCAGGATATTTAGCAATTCTTTCACTTTCTAGTTTTGGTACAATGGAGTCAATTTGGCTGAAACAGCACGTCTGGAGTTTGAATTTGATAGTAGCGGGTTTGGCTTTTATTCAGTTCAAAAGAAATGGGCATTTTAATTCGGAGTTGGCATTGCCCTTTGTAATCTTTAGTATTCCGATGGCGATAATTGGTGGGTATGTTAGTTTGGATGGTGAAATTTACGATTTTTTACTTATTATTTTTTTAATATTAGCCGCATGGAGGATTTTATCGATTAAAAGAATAGAAGTTGGTGATGTAAATATTCCTAGTTTGAAAGTCTCTGGTCCAGTAGGTGGAATTATTGGTTTTGTTAGTGGAATAATTGGAGTTGGGGGTGGAATATTCCTAACTCCAATTCTGCTGTTGAATAGTTGGGCTACTCCAAAAACTGCTGCTGCAGCAGCCTCTATTTTTATCTGGATAACATCGCTTTCTGCTCTCAGCGGTTCAATAATATCTGGACAAGTGGTCTTGGAACCTGAAAAAATTATAATGTTTGCAAGTGTGGTTATTATGGGTGGCTATATTGGTTCTAGATTTGGGGCTGGAAATGCTCATGAAATTTATATTAGAAGGTCGCTAGTAGGAGTTTTGATTATTGCAGCATCCAAAAGAATTGCTAGCTTAATCTTCTGATTTCTTTATTCCCACATCAACTGATAAAAATGATGCAAATAGTAAAACTGTTCCAATGAATTGATAAATTAGGTGAGGAGTTATAGTTGTTGAATCTGCTTGTGGAGTTAGATTGAATCCAAAAATAGAAATTGTACTTAATATAAGAAAAATCCAGCTATACCAAGATTTGCTTCTCAAAGAATAAATAAATGGATAAAATAGGATATAGGATAGTACTGCAAATAAAGTATGTAATCTGGAAATTAAAACGTTTCCAATCTTAATATCTTCAATATTGATTATTGCAGCGAGTAGGAAACTAAAGAATATCAGGCTGAAAATAATATGTGAAATTTCAGATGTCTGACTTAAATTGTCTGCATGTTTCGATCTAAGCGAAGCGGTTTGGAATGTTATAGCAGCCAGGGAAGCGAAGACTCCAATTACTAGAGTGTAAAATACTAAATTTTCAAAGTTTTTACTATCTGGGAAATAAAATAATCTTATTAATTCGAGTGTTATGGGTATTATAGTAAACAATGTTAAACAGTAATCCAAAAAATTAGCTGCAGTCTTCTCTCTATTTTGTAAAACCTGTGATATTAGCGCATCCATCAGCAATAGTGTAACAATTACAAGCGAAATCATGATAATATAACTAAAAAAGTTTGGATCTTTACCGAAACCTTCCAAAACTAGGCTGGTTGATTCTGAGAGTTGCCTAGGATATCTCCCTTTTTTATTTATGAACATTGAAACAGGAATTACATACATAACTACTTGGACAGATATGAGTGTGGAGATTAGAATTTTCCTGTCTATTTTTTTTAAGAAAAATACTTTAGATATCATAATTACAACGATATTCGGAAGTGTAATACTTTGTCAAAATTTCTATAAAGACTGTTTACTATATATTGTTAAATTGATTTAATATATTCTACTGCATTTTTGAAAATTTTTATTGGCTCTCCTCTGCCATGTACTACATTTTCTCTAGTCCATGTTGAGCCTAACCAAGTAGAATGGTATGCTTCAGGATGTGGCATTAAACCAAAAATTAATCCTGAAAAATCGCAAACTCCTGCTACGTTTCTCCAACTTTGATTAGGGGATATTGGATAAGGTAACGTTTCAGAAGAAATTGATGGATATTGAGAATTCGGATCAACATATCGAACAGTTAGTTGGCCGGAATTTTCCCAGAAGTCCATCAAATCTATGTTATCGGTAACGAATTTTCCTTCTCCATGTCGGACAGGGGCTCTAATCCTTCTGATTCCTTTGGTCCAAATACATGGGCTGTTTGGATCGAATTCCAAAGTAACCCATCTGTTCACATAATGTCCAATGTCGTTTAATGTCAGAGAAGCGGTTTGTTTCATGTTTATATTTTGATCTCCTGGCAAAAGTCCCATCTTCACGAGCACTTGAAACCCATTACAGATT
>DAJW01000151.1 GCA_002496485.1 Euryarchaeota archaeon UBA36 | reverse complement strand
CTGTCTATGGGTTCTGTCTTCGAAATCTATGCCTTCAAAAATGATTGTTAAATTTCCGCCGAGTGAATTATTTTGTCCATTTTCGACCGAGCATCCATTTAGCGCAATTCCATCATTATCCTTTTCGAACGGAGTAGAGTCGTCTTGGGTTAATGATCCTGTCAATCGCCACTCTTGATTATTGGAAACTGGTCCGGAAGTCGTATTTTCATAATCTACCCAGATGAATGTTCTAGAAACAACCCATAAATATATTTCATCTGAGCTACCTTGTCTTAGGGAATCTCCAAGGTAAGAAAATCCTATGGTGAAGTTACCTAAATCGTGATTAGGCCCTATTGTCAGGTTTATCTTAAAGATTCCATTATTATCTGTAATAGCTATTCCATTCGAGCTGTTTGCAGACCAATTCCACTGAACTGGTACTTCTTTAATTGGAAGTCCTGCATTATCCTCAAGTCTAACTTCAATTGATGCATTCTGTCCTCTATATAGAGTTGGTATCAATTGTATGTCGAATTCAGTTGTTCCAATTACCGTAACATTAGCATATGCACCTGTACTGGCCAAAACTGATGTTTGATTTCCTGTAAAGTAAAAATTTGTATTTACGAAATCTGCTTTCAAGCCGAACGTTCCTGCTGAATATTGAGAAGTCCATGTCCAGTTAAAAGAAAACCGTGCTTCTCCATCAATAATATCGGGATTCTGTCCCCAAGCTGTTTCTAATCTGCCTACAAACTGTCCATTACGGTCTTTATCGATTTGTAATGAAGTATAATCACTATCCCAAGGATCAAAGGTTCTGTTTGAGACAGTACCATTAACCCATAGTTTCTCTCCAGTGAACATTTCAGGAATTATTTCGCATCTAACATCACTATTCGGATCAGTTGGATCGACGGCTCCACATGGAGGAGAGTCGAAATCAGCTCCATTTTGCATAGATATTGCCCAATTATGTCCATCCGATGATATGAATGGAGTTAATTTACCATTTGCAATTGACTCTAGTCCTGCCGGAGTTCCATCCCAAAGAATTGGATATGGTTTTCCTACACTCACTTCTTCAAAGATTAAGCCTGCATTTGATAGAGAAGGTGAATGGAATAGCGCTCTCCAAGCCCCAAAAGATGAGCCAGTAAATTGTGTTGAATCCCAGAAATATACTGGTCTAAATGAAGATGTGAACAACTCAGCTTCTACATACATTCTTTGCATTGAACGTATACTGAAACTATCTGTCTCATCGCCTTCTAAATGCGGCCAAGGCCACTCATAAGAGTCGTCGGAACACTTACCTAATTCTGGATTGGAAAATCCTATAAAGCTATAATCTCCAATGGGTAAGCTTGTGTTAGAATATTCATGTGGTGATGCGATTACTTGGTGGAAACCCGTAACTCCTGGTCCACATCTAGACCATAGAATTTCTTCGTAGCCACCTAGTGGAATTCCAGGCCCGTTATCTAGGGTAGAATTCCAGCGAACCTGCTTCCAATCTCCTTGTATTCCTATATCTTGTTCAAATGTTAGGGATACCCATCCACCTTTGTCTGCCCTGAATCCTAATCCATAATGGTCAAAAGTAGTAGGATGAGTTATGTTTCCAAAAGCACCACCACTTAATGTAAAAGTTACGGGTGCAAATGGAATTCTCTTATCATAAATTCCCCTGTCATAATCTGCTGTATAATGGACCTTAAAATCTAATTTTAATGGCTGTTCATCTGATCTGAATCTTTCACCGGACACAAAACCAATTGTTGTATTTGCTTTAACCTCAACCGGAAAAACCTCACTTTTAGAATAGTCATGATAGAACATTTCTGTCACTTCAGCATATGCTTGATATGTGGTATTTGGTCCTACACTCAAATCTTCAGGAAACAAATACTGTCCAACTGTATATCTTCCGTTTTCATCGGTCAGTACATCAATAGTTTCAATCGCAGAAGTATTGTTTCTGGTGTATTCTATGTGTACTTGAACCGGAAGATTTTCTCCTGGAATGTAGGAACTAGTATTCATATCTAAAATAAATACTGTCCCATTGAACATCGCTGGAAAATTGTAATCCAACCAGAGAGTTGGCTTAGTAGTAAAGAAAATTCTGGTAGCCGGTTTGTCATCTTCGTCCAAGGTACAATCATTATCACTATCCCAGTCTAGTGAAACAGTAGTTCCTAATTGGCAAGGGGGAATGTTAGGAGAAGACGGGTCTTCGATTTTATTTTCGGCATTTGGTTCGAATCCAATAGAAGGATTATTCCAATCTAAATCGGGAAAGCCATCTCCATCATCATCTACGTCCATTACATCTGGACCTGTGGTATTATCACTTGGATTATAAATTCCTGAACCATTTCCAAAATCATCATGGTCCCAAGGATTGGTTGATTCCCGATTGAATCTTGATGGCCAAAGCATTACTTCATCTTCATCCTTCATTCCGTCTGAATCATCATCCAGATCAATATCGTCTCTCAGTCCATCATTATCATGGTCCCAAGCACTAACATATGGCACTGCAAATTGTAACTCTAGGCTATTAGGTATTCCATCAGCATCCCAGTCATCATCCATCCAATTAACTATTCCATCATTATCATGGTCCCAAGGACTTTGTTCTTCTCC
>DAJW01000078.1 GCA_002496485.1 Euryarchaeota archaeon UBA36 | reverse complement strand
TCCAACATTATTCCGCCATGTAAGGTTTGATTATTGTAAAGAGTCGGCTGATGAGATAGTTCTAATCAATTTAGCAGGAACGCCTGCAATAATACTATCCTTTGGAAATGACTGAGTTACAACAGCTCCCGCGGCGATAACCGAATTATCACCAATCTCAACCCCATCGAGAATTGTGACCTTTGCCCCAATCCAGCATCCCTTACCAATCTTGATGCCTTTCCTAGACAACCCCTGAAGTCTGATTGGCTTAGATGGATCATCAAAAATGTGGCCTTCTGGATGGCAACTGAAATATGCGCCAATTATTGTATCATCGCCAATTTCCACTCCGCCCCCCCCTCCAATATGAGCGAAGTCATGAATACCGACTCTTTTCCCGATTGAAATGTATTCTCCTGGATTATCAAATGTCTCTGAAATTACGACTCTACTATACGCTCCAATTCTGGTATATTCACCGATAGTTAGCTTCTTTCTACCAAGCCCACTCAACAGGGCTCCTTCATGAATTCTGACAAATCTTCCAAGTTGGACATTTTTCAGATGAGAAATTCTCACTCCTGGTCCGAGGAATAGCATTCTTGGATATCGGCCCCTGAGAATTAAGAGCCAGGATCGGACCCACCATTTTCCCATTGTCCAAGCATAAGACCGGATCATGCTCCCGCTCACGTCTTTATCAATAGTGAAATCAGGGTTCATTCTTCTAGCAATTTTAGTTAGAAGCCAACGAAACATAAGTATCACAATACGGAGTTATTTTTTTCCGAGACCTAGTCTGTTGATGGTGTCCGCAATTGTATAATCTAGTCCATCCTCAAACGAAATTCTAGGCTCCCATCCTAATGACCTCAATTTTCCATCATCTACGCTGTATCTAAAATCGTGACCTTGCCGATCGTTAGTGTGTTCAATAAGTTCGGAGCTCTTTCCAATACGTCTTAGAATCGAATCAATCATCTCCAGATTGTTTATTTCATTTCTTCCAGCAATATTGTATATTTGGCCAACTTCTCCTTTCAAAATTATATCCAAGATTGCTTGGCAATGATCCTTGACGTATAGCCAATCTCTTACCTGCATCCCACTACCGTAAACGGGAATTTTACAATCTTGCGAGGCGAGTTGGATGACCTTAGGTACCAGCTTTTCTGGATGTTGTCTGGGTCCAAAATTATTGGTACACCTCGTGACAATTACTGGCGTCCCGTATGTATTATGGTGCGAAAGTGCAACAAGGTCAGAGCTAGCCTTGCTGGAACTGTATGGAGATGAGGGATTCAAGTGTGAATTCTCGGAAAAAGAGTCGTGGTCGGTGGAGCCGTATACTTCATCGGTGCTGATGTGTATGAAGAGAGAGACTCCCACTTTCCTTGATGCCTCAAGTAAGACATGGGTTCCCAGAACATTACTAACCATGAACTCATATCCTGATTCTATGGACCGATCGACATGTGACTCGGCGGCGAAATGGATTACGCATTCTGGTTTGAAATTTTCAAATATCTCAATGACTCTGGCATAATCCGAGATATCGCATTGTTCGAAAAAATATCCCGAATAATCGGATACTATCTTGAGGTTGTCTGGATCTGCAGCATAAGTAAGTTTATCCATATTAAGCAAATCTATCTCCATCTCCTGGTAGTTGTTTGAGTATAAGACGTGATCATCATCACAGGAATCAAATTCTATATCACAGAAGGAATTCAATATATGGTGAATAAAATTACTTCCTATAAAGCCACAACCGCCTGTGACTAGTAAACGACTGGGCATTCTCCTAGGCAAAATCATCCCCATCTTCGCGGAAAATGGGGTTGCATGTAATTGCTTCCTTGAGAAATAATATTGAAAAGGCATAAACTACCAAAGAAATTTTACAAGATAAAAATTCGCGGCACTCATGAAGGGAATAGTTCTTGCAGGTGGTTCTGGATCCAGACTTAGTCCCCTAACTGATGTACTGAGCAAGCATTTGTTACCGATATACAACAAACCCATGATTTACTACCCGATATCTGTATTGCAGAAATCGGGAATAAGGGAAATTCTGATCATTTCAACGCAGAATCATATTGAGATGTACAGAGACTTACTGAATTCTGAAAATTTTCAAGACGTTGATTTCAGTTATTGTATCCAAGAAAATCCAAATGGGTTACCTGAAGCCTTCATTCTTGGAAAAGACTTCATTGGAAGTGACGATGTTGCACTAATTCTCGGTGACAACTTGTTTATTGGGGATGAAGTGAGTTTTGAGATCAACAAGATTTCTGATTTTACCGGAGGCGTAATTTTTGGAAAGAGGGTTGAAGATCCTGAGAGATTCGGAGTTGCGTTCCTAGATGAAATGGGGGGGTTGAAAAGAATAGAAGAGAAGCCCAAAAACCCGGAAAGCAATATTGCTGTAGTAGGCCTATATGTTTACGATTCGAGTGTGGTAAATAGATCTCAGAAGTTGACTCCTTCGGAGAGAGGGGAATTAGAGATTTCTGATTTAAACAATGATTATCTGAAAGATGGGGAATTACGATTAATTCAACTGGGCGATTCCACGGAATGGCTAGATACCGGTACATTCGACAGTCTCTTAGATGCTGGAATAATGGTGAGGAGAAAGGTACATGAAGGGCATTTTCGGATATAAATCTCTGAAGGAATGAATATATGTCTCGTGATGTGGAGAGAGATGTTCTCTATGTCACTGTTGGTGGATTGATTGCCGCAATTCTAGGATACGCTTTTTGGTTTGTCGCATCGTTTCTTTTTTCATCTGAAGAAATTGGTTCCACCACCCTCATTATTAGTGGGATTTTGCTGGTTTCAACGATATCCAGATTAGGAATTGAAGCGACATTTCTGACGACGTTGTCGAACCCTGAGATAAATAAGTTGAGACTAGAAAAGATGATCTCTTCTGGAATAATTATCTCATCTCTGGTCGGACTAATTATCTCACTAATAATGACGATTTTCTTCTCAAATTACTTTTCTGGTTTACATGGATTGGGAGGATTTTTTGTCGTGTCTTTAGTCATAGCTGCATTATCTACAATGGTAGGGATGGACGTAATCTCCGATACCCTACTCTTAACCAGTTCTAATTCGAGATGGCTCCCAATAAAACAGTCATTATTAGGCCTAACCAGAATATTTAGCCTCTACGTCATTGCTGAAATGGGAATAAGAAGAGGCTTGATTACATCATGGACGATTGGACTATTTGCCACATTAATCCTCGTTTGGGGGATATTATTGAGAGGATATTTTCGACCTAGAATTACATCAATTAGTGAAAATCTAGAAATCGTTTCTTTGACATTCGGATTGAATATCTCAAACCTTAGCATGATAGTTTTCCCAAGTATTGGATTATGGATAGGGTCTTATCAAAGTGCAAATAGATGGGGTCAAAGTGCTGCGGGTGAATTCTTCATTTTATGGATGATTGGCTCATTTGCTCTGATGCTTCCTCGAACTTTCTCAAGAGTACTTACAGTTCAGGCGACCGAAATGAGAGGCACCCCTATTTTGTGGGATAGAGGATTCATTGCCAGTGTGATCGTTGGTTTGTTAATTGGCGGAATGGCATGTATAATCCTCCCATTATTCTCAGGCATGTTTAACGAATATGGAGGGATTCAATTCATGGCTTGGGGACTGGTGTCAGTTCCAGGATACATAGTCTACAATTATGTTGCAAAATGGAGAGTTTCGGAAGGAACTTGGAAGCTATTATTCTCGCCGATTATTGCAATAGGAGTTTTCGGATATTGTATGGCTAATGTGGAAATGGATCATGCTAATTCAGGGATAGTTTGGCTACTTTCACTTATCTTCATGAGTTGTTTTTCTTGGGCAATAGAGAACAAAGGAAATCGAACGATATCAATCAGTTAGATTCCACTTCTCTATACCTTTCCTCAAATCTGGCCATAATCTAATTAGAGAATCGCTCATTTCTGAATAGCTTTGGATTAATTCTGATGGTAGTAGATTAAGATTAAGTTCCAATGTTTCCCTTACGGAGGACGAATTTGCTCTAACAATGAATCTGGCTATCCTGATTTTTAGTTCGTCACTGGGAATTAACTTTCCGACAAATTTCTTTATTGGGTTTTCCTTATCATAAATCATTTTCATCAGAGTTTTTGATCGTGGTCTCCCGATTATGTTGTGCCTTTCGGAAAATGTGGGAATTTCAGAAATTTCTCGTAATCCGATAAATTTACAAATTTCCTTGAAGATTGCCTCGAATTTTTCTCGAGAAACCAAATCCTCATAGATCACTGGCATAATGAATTCCTGACCGAACTCGGCGATGTATCTGTCCAAGGCTGCTGTATAGAAACCATTACCGAAATAGTCAATTTCTGGGGGGTTATCGGGCCAATTACTGTAAC
>DAJW01000133.1 GCA_002496485.1 Euryarchaeota archaeon UBA36 | reverse complement strand
AGCTGAGCTACAGTCCCGTAGCAATGCTGCCACAAAGGTTGGGACTTCAAGGCTTCCTAGCCTCGATGCTAGAAAATGTCATCTTCATCTTCCTGATCTTCAAACGAAATCATAGAGGATGACTTCTTCTTAGTATCCTTTTTCTTGGCTTCAACGGGCGCCTTTTCCACCGAACTTGAAGATAGTTGTGACTTCCTAGCTTCAGCTTCATCTTCTTCCCTTTTCTTTAATTCTTCAGGATCAATTCCTTGGGCAGTAGCTAGTTTGACTCTCCTTTCATCACGAGCTTTGATTTCTAATAATCTCTGTCTGGCCTTATCATAATGCTGTAGCATATACATAGCATCGTGCTCTAGTAAAGGAGAGTCTGAAATTATAGTGATATCCATCCAGTCTCCTTCTTCAGCTAAGAATTCTGCAAATGGTTCAAATTTTAAATCCGATTTCTTAATTTGAGTGTAATGTAGTGCATTTCCCATCCTATGCTCTACTCCAGCAAAATGACAATAAAACGTGGACCCACCATAACTTTTCCTAGCCTGATCGAAAAGCTCGGCATAATCTTCACTAGTTTTCAATCTTCCATGGCCTCTAGCATGAATATGGCCCATATTAAGCACTGGAACAGTACCTTCAACATGATTGCATACTTCAATCACTTCTTCAACAGTCCCCCATAATTCTTGCCGTCCCGAAGTTTCAATCCCTACCAATGACGGCTCAGCTTCATGAACCCAAGGAAACGCAGCATAATCCTCTTCCTCTTCTGCCACACCCCATACTTCTCTAACTCTTTCAACAACTCCAGAAAAAATATTTGCAACTTGCTCATTAGCTTCATCTCCAGGATCATATTCTCCATAAGGTCCAACATGAAATGTCAAATGTCTGGCATTTACTATTTTTCCAGCCTGCAAACTAGTTTCCATCTTTGATAAGGTTCTATTTCTCTCTCTTTTATTTCCCAATAGCTCGGCATAATATGGGCCATGCATATTCATTTCAAAGTCCGAATTCCATGATAAAATTCCTGCCTGCCAGTATTGATCAAAATGCTGAGGCTGAATAGTTCTAACAGTCTGCACTTCCATTGCATCTAATCCAAGAACTGTAATATCGTCCATTCCTTCTACTATAGTTCGCCCTTTACAAGATAATGGTACTCCTGCAGGTCCCAATTTTAACGTCATTCACAGTCCTCGCGAGACCGCCCGAAAGGGTATCCCTTGAAAAGGAGTCTCTGAAATTAGACTCAATTTTCCTAAGTTCTCAGAAATTTTGCACTTGCTGCATCAATCAATACCGAGTCTGCATCACTAGAATCTGATAATCCACACAAAAATGCAGAAATCCATCTATAATTTAGTAATTTATTATTCGTAAAAGTCTCAAAGTTGCCGCCGGAGTGAGAAATTGTGGCCTTTCGCGATTCTGTATCATAACTGCAAACAATTGGAATCAAACTCATCATCCTTATTTTATTCAATAAACTATCTTGGGGGATTCCTTCTAATTTTGAAATTTTAACAACAACTTCAGGTGCTAGAAATAGTATATTTATTTGCCTAATTTTCTCGATTACTGCTCCCCAAATATTTTCTAGCTCACTAACTTTTTCTGGAATTTCAACTACCATTACACTCTTGCAACCCTCTAACTCAGCAAATGTCATTGAATTACTCCAAGCCGTCTTTGCATTATCACCTTCTAGAATCGTACTAGAGTGATTGACCAACCAATTAGCAGAATACATTTTTTCCCTCCAATCAATTTCTCCCAAATTTGTAGGAATGATATCTTCTACTTCAGCACCTATTTTTTTTGCATAATTTAGAATATTCCGAACTCTAATATCTTCAGAATTTGCCATCAATCCAACAATCTTGACTCCTTGATTATTCATTTTATTTTCACCAAAAAATTAATTTTTCCATCTGAGTAGTGCCAACGCCCCACCTAATCCTAGAAGTTGTTTTCCCGAGTCATGATCAACTGAAGCTTGTATGACGTCCCCACCCGAAGTATTAACATCATCGACAATTTCTTCCCACTTTTCATTCTCTTCTGTGTTTTCAGTTCTTAATAAATTAGCATCCAAAACCAGTTTTTCAATTGCTCCTTCTTTAGCAGCTAGCGATATTTCGTAACTCCCATAGGCAACATTTCCTTCAGTTGCAATCTCTTTCAAACCCTTCTCTATCAATTTTATTTGCTCTATGAGTTTATGCTGTCCAAGAAAATCATCCACCAGCCCTTCAGATAGAACTTCATTAGCTGCGGACCTCCCACCAATTGATGTTGCTACATTTGTTATAGAATTTTTAACTCCTTTAAGGACTAAATCCTTCTCAAATTGTTCTCTTGTGAGTCCTGGACCGCATAATATTAATGGAATTTCTTCTTGAAAAACCATCATTACTTCGCTAGCCACTCCCTCAAAAAATTCCTTCCTAATCTTACTAGAATCTCCTATTCTCTTCCCACCGCCTCTCAAAGAAAAATGAGAAATATCTCTAATTCCATGTGATGAGACCTGAAATATCATAACCTCGTCATTCTCAATAACTAAAAGTCCAGCTTTAGTTCTCAACTGCTCATCAAGACCTTGTTTTAGAAGAGAAATATCAGATTTCTTAAAACCTCCCTGCCTGGTAATTTCCACTTCATCACCCAAAGAAATTACGTGTGTATGGTGGCTACCAATATCTATTTTTGCTTCCTTGATGGTTCCATGTATTCTCAGATTATCTGTAAATGATTGAAAATAATTTTCAATAACTTCTAACAAAATCCACATCGGTTTTCTTTCTGCACTCTTTGCTCTGCCTTCTTCCTTAGTGCCGGTGGTAGAATCTCTTCTATGCGAAAGCATTCCTACCAAACAGCCCGATCTGCAAATTTTTGATAAAATCCACAAATCATCTTCACTTTGAATTCTTAAACGAATTCCCTCATCAAGCCATTTAATTCGTTTCAATTAACCACTCCTAGCTAAATACACCAGTAAGATCTCCATCTTGATTCATATCCATATCCAACGCAGCAGGCCTAGTAGGTAATCCCGGCATAGTCATCATAGATCCACAAACTGCCACCACAAAACCCGAACCAGCATTTAGTCTAATGTCCCTGACTGGGATATTAAATCCACTAGGAGATCCCAATAGATTTTTGTCATGACTAAATGAGTATTGTGTTTTCGCCATACACACAGGTAAATTTCCATATCCCCAGTCTTCAATTTTCTTCATTTTCCTGTAAGCTTCAGGACTAAAGTCTACATTTTCGGCCCCATATATATTTGTTGCAATTTTCAATATAGATTGTTCTACGGGCAACCCTGAATCTATAATTGGCTTATATTTACGACCTTTATTTTTGAATTCTTCACAAGCATTTACTACAGCATCAGCTAATTCCACTGATCCTTCTCCGCCATTAGCGAAACCATCGAATAATACCACATCGAAAGCTCCGGATTCCATAGCAATTCTACTAATTTCAGCGATTTCCTTATCAGTGTCTGAACTAAATTTATTTATTGAAACAATTACTGGAATCTGCGTATTAGATAGATTTCTAATGTGCCGATATAGATTTGAACTTGCTCCAACTCTTACCGCATCAATATTTTCTTTTTTTATCTCTTCTTTATCAGGTCTTGATCCCGCACCTGAGGAAAAACCACCACCATGCAATTTCATAGCCCTCACTGTCACATTAAGAACCAAGCAACTAGGAATTACTCCCGATGCACTCGCCTTGATATGAAGTGCCTTTTCCGCACCCATTTCAGCACCAAAACCAGCTTCTGTAACTACATAATCCGAGCAAGATAGGGCTATTTCATCTGCGATTATTGATGAATTACCATGTGCTATGTTAGCAAATGGACCACAATGAATGAATGCAGGATTTCCTTCCAGTGTTTGCACCAAATTTGGGAGGAATGCTTCTCTGAGCAGTAGCGCCATTGATCCAGAAGCGCCCAAATTCTCAGCAGTAACTGGCAATCCCTTTTTATTCTCTGCAACTACAATTTTTCCTAATCTCTCTCTCAAATCCTGATAGCTATTTGATAGTGCTAGAATGGCCATTACCTCGCTAGCAGCTGTTATATCAAATCGCTCACTCCTCGCAACTCCTGTACTAGATCCGCCCAAACCTACTGTTATCTCCCTCAGAGTTCTATCATTCATATCTATGACTCTGGGCCAAAAAATCTTATTCGTATCTATTTCTAATTCATTTCCCCTGTGTAAGTGATTATCAAGAATTGCTGAACATAAATTATGTGCACTAGTGATGGCATGCAAATCTCCGGTGAAATGTAGATTTATCTGCTCCATTGGAATTACTTGCGAGTTTCCTCCGCCCGCAGCTCCACCTTTAATTCCAAAAACAGGTCCAAGCGAAGGCTCTCTAATTACACAGCACGCTTTATGACCTTGAAAGTTCAATCCCTGATTCAATCCAATAGTAGTGACTGTTTTACCCTCTCCAAATGGTGTTGGATTTACACTGGTAACTAAAATCAAACTTGCATTGTTTTTTACATCTCTAGATTTGATACATTCCCATTTTATTTTAGCTATATTTTCCCCATACATGGTCAATTGATTCGAAGCCAAACCTAGTTTATCCGCAACTTCAATAATTGTCATCGGTTTAGCACTTCTAGCAATGTCCAAATCAGATTTCATCGCTACCCCGAAGAATTACTACGCTTGAAACCTTCACCCAAAAAAGGGTTCAGAAACCAATTGATGGGAGTTAAAGTATAATTTAGAGTGGCATATTTCCATGTTTTTTAGAGAATAATAATTCACGTTTTGCTTGCAATCTTCTTAAAGCTCTAACTAAATATAATCTAGTTTCATTTGGATTAATTATGTCATCTAACATCCCTATTTTCGAAAGCTCATATGGCTCAATCTCTCGTGCAAACAGATTTTTTTGGTTTTTATTCCCAGATACGTGTTCACTTGTATAACCGTTCGCCCCAATCTTCAATTTACTAGATGGCCAGGCAATATTGTAATCACATCCCAATTCTTTAGGGGCCATTACCAGATAAGTTTCTGCATATATCTTCCCAATTAATACTGTTAATTTTGGGATTGAAGCTTCAGAATAAGCATAAATCAGCTTAGATCCGCCTTTAATGAGTCCACCATTCTTTTGATTTAAGTCCGGTATTAATCCAAGAGAATCCACGAAGGTGATAATTGGAATATTGAAACAATCACAGAACCTGACGAATCTAGCAGCCTTAATGGTGGCATCAGTATCCATGTAGCCATCTGAATACAATGACTGATTAGCCACAATTCCTACAGATTGTCCACCCAATCTAGATAAAGCAATAATAATATTTTGAGCGAATTCCGGAAAAAGCTCAGTTATTTGTTTGTCATCCACAACCTCTAAAATAATGTTTTTCATGTTAATGTTCTCATCAGATTTACTAACTAATTTGATTCGACATTTTCTATTTATTTTATCTTTAGTTGGTATTTTCAATGGTTCTGCCATCGCATGATCAGGAATAAATGAAAGAATTTCAGAAGTCAAATTAAATGCATCTTCTTCATCATCTGCGACTAAAGATACTAATCCAGTTTTTTTTGAGTGAAATTCTGAATTTCCTATGTCATCCAAGTTAATTTCGTCACTTATTATTTCAGAAATTTCCTGTGGTAAACTAAGTGACATTTTTCCATGATTCTTTACCTGGATTGTGAAGTCTGATATTGCCACGGATAAAGAGCCGGTACCAAATACATCCCCCATAATTATCGAAATTATTGGGATGTATCCAGAAGAGGAAGCAAATGCTTCAAGTACTTTTCCAGATGGCCCTAATGATCCTGTAGTTTCGTTTACTCTTTGTCCATGACCGTCCCATATCCCTATAATAGGAATCTTTGCTTTAATTGCAAAATCAATCAATTTAGAAATCTTATTTGCATGCATCTCACCCATAGTTCCGTGATAGACAGAGAAATCTTGGGAAAAGCAAACCACCTTCCTATTATCAATTAACCCATGTCCAGTAATTACTCCGTCTCCCAAGGTAGGGTGAATATACATATCATTTTCTTTCGATCGATGATCCACAAATTTTCCAAATTCCACAAATGTTCCTTCGTCTAATAGATTATTTATCCGTTCTCTAGCGGTATACCTTCCACTAGATCTGTATTTTCTTATGACTTCTTTATCTCCAGGCGATAATAAGTCTTCACTTAATATTCCATGTAATTCATCTGGAGATATCTTTCCCATGACATGCCTACTGCAAGTCGGTTATTCAAAAAATCGGATTCATTACAGCTATTCTTTCGAATAAGGTGGATTCTCGCCCACTAAATCATCCGCCCAGCCCCTTCTAATTGAGTCCAGACCTTCACCCAAAGAGAGAAGGTGGTGTAATTTAATTAATGCGGACTCTGGTGGACAAAGAGATCCATGCCCAATTATGCCAATTTCTTGCTGATCCCTGCCCTTAGAGTATACATTCAAATTAATGGGGCCATTTATTGTCTGGGCCACGACTACAGCTATTCCACCATCAGCACAAAAGTCTTCTAAAATTACCCTTAGTTTCACATTCTCTAAACTATCCTCTTCTGGATCAGAGATCGGTAAATGTCCTAATCCCGTGCCATGAAATAGTAAAGCATCAAATTTACTTTCTATGGCAAAATTAACTAATTCGGGTTGTAAATGGCCATCACAAATAAACTGCGCAATTCTAATATTTTCATCGAATAAAAGAGGAGATAGAGTTTCTACTCTGGCATCATGTACTTCACGTTCCATCGTAATGGAAATGTCATCCCTTTCAATGTCAATAGTAGCTATTGGATTCTGATTTATCGATTTGAATGCATCTCTTCGAGTAGAATGATATTTCCTACAAGAGCAACCGGGTAAAACTACACACCGTCCATCTGATGATTCAGCATGTAAGACGACCACTGATGAATCTCTGTATCCAGTTGGTGTTGGTCCACTAGCAGCCCAATGGACAGCTGCAATCAAGTTCTCAGATGCATCAGAAGAACCTCTATCGGGAGATCTCTGTGAACCAGTTAAAACAATTCTACCCGGTGGCCTTCCTCCTCTTCCCGACCAACCATATGACATAGCTGCAGCGGAAAGGTGTAATGTATCTGTACCATGAGTGATGACACAACCAACTGCTCCCTCTGAGAACGCTTCTTCACTCGCTTTTAACATACGATTCCAGTGCCTAGGCCTAATATCATCTGACCACATATTGCCCAGCTTTAATGCCCTAATCCTAGCTATTTTTCTTAGCTCAGGAACTGCATCAAGTAACTCATGAGGGTCAAATCTTGCAGTAACCGCACCAGTGGCATAATCTACCTTGCTTGCTATAGTTCCACCAGTATGAATTAAGTATACGAGTGGCAAATTTTCATCTTGAGGTTCAAAGATAATTTCCTTAGCCTCATTGGTAGGTAAATTATCCATAATTTCAAAATTTTCCACATATGACTCAGGAAATGAGATATTATATCCATTAACTAGCTTGATAGTAATGATATTTTTTTCAGAAGACTGTAATGCTAGGCCTATATATTCATTCTTCCCAGACCAAGTTTTTACGATTAATTTGATTGGGGTTCCCGGATGCGGCCATCCTTGCATTAATCACCCGTACAGTAACTACTCAATGAACAAACCGGATGAAATTCAGATTTTTCCGAAGATAGTGTAATTTTAAAACTCATAATCTAAAAAACGAAACACAGTTATAAATAGCATAAGAGAATTAATATTTGGTTGTCCTTCAGACGCGAAGCATGCTTAGCGTTAGCCGCACACAAAATTTGACTGCAATTTGTTTAGTAATGTTGATGTTATCGACACCAATATTATCTACACAAACCGGAATGATGAACAGAGAAAATTCTCTCAAAGATACTAGTTCAAAATACTATGACATGCCAACAGATGCAATAGATTATTCAGATTGTACTTTATCCAATGTTACAATTACTGAAGTTGGTCTGGGCTATCATTACTCTAGTGATGACTGGATAGAATTAACAAATTCAGCAAATCAAAGTTGCGATTTAGGTGGGTGGCAAATTTTCGATGACGATTCGAGTTCTTCAACTAATGCTGTTTCGGTAGACAATGGTACGATAATTTCGGCTAACGGCACTATACTATTCGAAAAAGCGAATGGAGACTTTTCCTTCAATATCGATTTCTATGATACTCTATTGATTTCTACTCGGGGAGTAAGCTATGAAAATGCAACTGAAATTACTACTATAGACTACGATGGCAGGGATTCTTACAGTTATGATGATGACAGAGACGGGACTTGGGAGCTTTGTGATGGAGAGTGGGATTGGAATGAACCTACCGAAGGTTCTCCTAATGAGACAAATCTCTGCCTTCCAGATCCTCTGTATTTCAGTGTAATGGACAGTAATGGAAATTGGCAACATAACTACACAGGTGAGATTGAAAGTGCAACCTCGAAAGTCTCGTTTACTGCAACTAACTTAGTTCCAGGTCAAAGCTATCGATTATACTATTCATGGAGTACACAAACTAACTCTCATGGCCGCACTCTTTACTTTGATGCACCATCTAGTTCTGATGAGGCAGATCCTGTCTTCATGTTCAACTTAGGTGCGGATGCAGGTTGGGACTGTAGCGTCAATATTTTTGGTAGATTATACTCTGAGGACACATCCCAAAATGTGGAATACTTTAGAAAAGACTTCGATTTAGGCTGCACAGAGGGAGTAAACTCCTTCACATTAAGTGAAGTTGTGCCCGGTGGGACCGTTGAAATCAGTGATGACTATAATTTCTCCACAGGAGATGCCAACCTAAGATGGAAACTGGTAGGCTCTAATTCTGTCGACTATAAGACCGTATTAAAGATTCATCAGGATAACCAGATTACCGATTTTGTCAATGAAGGATGTGGGACCTGGTCATCAGCTAAAACATTCTGTTGGTCTGATAACGAATTCAAAATCTATGACCACACCTGTAGTGTAGATATCGATGCAACGCTGTATGCAAAATCTTCTCATGGTTGGATAGAAATAGAGAAAATAGATATCGATGCTAACGGCCCCTGTGACGGTTCATCTGGAAGCTACGATGAATTAATCACTCTTCACGCTTTAATGCCGGATGCTACAGGAAACACTACTTGGCAAGAAGTAAACTCATCTAACAGATACTTCAATACTACCTCAAACAACTATCTACAATTTTACTGGCAGTTACCTGAATCGGCTAATGGTTCCGAACTGAGATTCCGCTATTATTTCGAAGGCGACATGGTCATGGATGAATATTTTACATTCAATAATGAAAAAATTTATTGGAATGCAACAGTTTCAGATTTCGATTGCAGTCCATATGTATACGCATACTTATATCTTGATCTACCTAACGGAAACTCCGATCAGATTGATAGCTATCACCAATCACTTGATACTGAATGTGTGGATTGGGGAGATATAACATTGAATATTCACGATATTGGCAACAATTCTAATGATTTGAACAATGGAACGACAATGCTATTTTGGAACCTCTCCGATTTAGAAGTGGGTAAAGAATATCTATTCCAGTATTATTCTTACAGGAGCTCATCTTACACTGCATCCGATGAGTCTTCAATTTATGCAGAGTTTTATGATTATGTGATTTTCAACGCAACATCAGATTATCTACAGATAAATAACATAACATTCGAAACTCCTGGAGCTTGGTGTGATGTTGATATGTATGGATATCTTTACACATCAGACTCAACAGTAGTCCAAGAATGGTGGGATTCCGACAGATCAATTTCAGACTCTTGGGAACAAGTAGACGGAATTAATGTAGATTTAGATCCGGTGTGCGATGGTGACGAAGTTCAACCTTACGAGCCCGTAAGTCTTTGGTACTACTTTAACGATACTTGGATTGAGGTAGATGAAACCACGAATCTTTCACATGGCGTTCACCAGATGAAGTGGCATGTTGATGTTGAGTCTAATGTTGAATTTAGACTAAATACAAACATTGAGACCTTCTTAAATTCATCATCAAGGTCTAAGACCGATTATGGAATAGGTGAATCTGAATTTTTATGGAACATCACTATTAGCGATTGGTCCTGTAATATCGATTATGAGTATGATTTATATGTCGAAAGAAAGCATGATACTGGAACATGGCAAATAGATCATGAAATTGGAAACCCTTACTTTGATGGCCCATGCAATGCTCCTGTCGATTTCTCAAGTGAAAATCTCCCAGATTTATCCGTTAAGCTCTATGAAGACTCAAACGGTTCTTCAGGCTCAAATTTAGCCAGCGGCTCCTCTAAATCCTTGGACGAAGGTGAGAACTTCATTGGCTGGGAAGTGTCTGAAGCTATAGAGGGGCTTGAGCACCAAATTTACATGTACATTAGCTACAATAATCGAAATATGCAACAAGTATACTTCAATAGTTTTATTCCTACGGCCAATGAAAGTGAATTTGATGGTATATGGACATTAGACCTTGTGGGAGATATTTGTAACATATATCTTTATGGGGTTTTGTATGTTAAAGAGTACGACAGTTGGAGTCATGCAGGTTCAGTAAGTAGAAATCTTGGATATGATGGAAATTCTTCCAATTGCGATTACTCACAGTCCAAAGTCAGTATTTCCAAATATGATGGAATTACTGAATCTTGGAATTCAGATGTTGAATCATTGGATGCTGGAGTTAATGAGCTTAAATTCAACATCGGAGACATAAATCTCCCCGAAAACGTTTCTTATTACATCAGTGCATCGATGTCTGGAGCAGGATCTGCAAGTTTCTCTTACAGCCAATATTTTAGTATCGGAGAAACAATGTATGATTCTTACTCTTCAAATGATTTTTATGAAGCCGAAGATATTTACTTTAATTACACAGTTTCTGATTGGACATGTGTTGTTGAATACAGGGTAAATATATATCTAATAACTCCATATTATGGATGGCATAATATTCTAGATTCAGAAACCACTTACCTGCCACTTCCAAGCTGTAATCCTGCAGGAGACATTTCTCTATCCGGATTATGGGATGGAGAATGGCGTGAAAATTTGGAAGATTCAAATTTCGATTTACCAGTCGGGCAAGTCGATTTGTATTGGAATATGACAGGATTAAATGTTGGTGAAAGATACCAACTATATTTCTATGTATACAGAGATAACGTACAAATTTACAGTAGTGCCGGAGATAATTGGTATGCTGATAGTGACAATGAATCATGGCATTTCCCTATCACGGTCGACGAACATGTCTGTAACTTGTATGGTTATGGATATCTAAGAATCTATGTGGATGGCTCTTGGGTAGATATAGCAGAATCTGTTAGTTTCCATCCAAGAGAGCCATGCATGCCTAAATTCGATATCGAATACATTGATTCAACCGGAATTTCTTACGATGTAGATACAATTTCACTTCCTGTAGGAACATCTCAAATATTCCTGAATTTCACAGAACTTGGAAATGCCGATTATGAAATAGACTACTACTGGAACTCAGAAAATGGTGGAAATGGATGGTATTATGACAATTATTTCACCGTTGACGAACAAAACTCAGGGTTCTTTTTCAACATAACACTGGAAGAAGATGATTGTATAATTCTGCTAGATACAAACGTATATGACAAATCATACGGTAATACTTACAGTATAGGAAATTACGATGACATCGTATTGAATGGCCCATGTATCGTCCCATTCGTATTACAGACTCAAATGTCAAATGATGCTGGAAATACATGGTATGAAAATGCGGATAGAGACTCATTGATTATTGGAACTAACGAAATGAGATGGGATCTATCAAACCTTGAAATAAACTCAGAATATAGTATGAATTGGTACTGGTCTTCTACTTCTTCCGATACTCAATATTTCCAAGAGGAATTCACTTACGACGGAACTGACATTGACTGGCAACTCAACCTAACAGTATGGGATTGCGATGTATCAGTTTACGGATATATATACAATAATAGTAATAATGGGAATCAAGAACATTACAGGAGTCATCATTTCAACCCCGATGGATGTGAAGATGGTGGGAATCTTGAACTTGAAGTTAACAGGAGTTATGGATGGGATTCTTACTGGAATAACAGATACTTATCAGAAGGAGAACATGAATTTAGATGGCATGCTTACGGCTTACTTGAGAATCAATCCTATGCCATACAGTGGTATGATTACAGAAACGGTTACATGACTAACTTTGATACATATTATTTCAACTCAACTACAGATGAGTATTACCAGACATTCATGATTAATGTCGAAGAAAATACCTGTAGAGTTAATCCTAGTGCCAGACTGTATGTATTTGTAGAAGATTCAGACAGATATATTAGATTAGAAAGTAGAGGATGGAATTTCGAATCTACTTGCTCTTATGAGGAAGAATTCACAATGTTCCCAATGGAGATTTTACAGGATGATGGGGCCTGGATGGAAACTTCTTCTTCAGAGAATGGAAATATTTCAATAAGGCTTGATTTATCAAATCTGGATAACGAATTCAGATATTATATGAGCTCAAATGCACAGTCTATAAGTGATTATGATAGTGTAAATTGGGGAGAATTCTATCCAGAAGATCAAGATGATTATGTGGAATTAGAGATACATGTAGATGAATGGACATGTGAGGTATCCGTCTATCTATATATTTACATGTACGACTTATCTGGAGATACTCGCCAACTTAATAGTCAAAATACAAGATATATCTCAACTCCTTGCGTTTCATATGGAGAAATTATTTTGGAAGTAAATGATGATGAATCTGGAGATTATTATATCGGAGATGATATTCTAGTTAACGGAACAAATAACATGGTTTGGAATATCACCAATATAGCCTATAATCAAACTTTCACATTTGATTGGACTGTTAGACTAAATGACGACTACGTGATGTATGAAGCTGAAACATGGCATACCGGCCTAAATGATACTGCCCTTTTCGCTTGGTCTCTGGACTTGGATACATGGATTACTTGTGATATAGAAATATACTACAGAGTATATGCAGAAACTTCAGGTAGTGATGAAAACAGCGAGTGGCTACAACTAACTGGCGAGAATCTAAGAGAATACTTTGATTGCAACTCTCGAGTTTATCCAGAATACGTTAATATCTATGCACTTGACAATAATACGTGGAAAGAAGAAAATGAGTTTGTTTCTGGACATGGATTACCATCCGGAGAAGTAGATTTCGAACTAAGGTTTGAAAATTTGAGTGAAGGGGCTGATTACAGACTGTACTTCTATTATTCTGGAACCGGATTCGACAGCAATTCTGAGTACATATACTTCAATTTTGACGGTAATCCTCTAAGCAGGACCGTAGATATCGCACCATGGGCTTGTAGCATTAACTATAACTGGAATCTATATCTTTATGATTTCAGATATGAAGCAGGCAATGGATACAATAGCTGGCATGTAGGTTCCGATAGCGATAGTATAGAAGGGCCATGCGAGAGTATGAATTACGACTCTTCGAATTCACCAGAATTTAGTATATTTGACGGAGATGGCAATAATATTACTTCAAGCACAGAATTTTCTGAAACCAACAACTCAATTACACTGTCTGTAGAAAATCAACAAAATAATTTCCCATATTACATGGAATTACAAGTTAGGTACAATGACTATATCAACGTATTTGATTCAATAACATGGTTCGGAGATAATAACACAACTACACAACTGAACACATTATTTGATGTGCCTAGTTTCGTGTGTTATGTTGAAATTCGAGCTTACCTATACATTAAGACTCAATCCGGTAACAACCAACTGGAGTATTTCTCTGAATATGCGGATGGTCCATGTGACGGAAGTGGCTATGATAGCGACGATCTTAGATTCACTTTCCCGCTTTATGCAGAAATCAACGGAACCTGGATTTTGGTAGATGATGAAACTTTCATCTCACCAGGGATTACAAAAATGTACTGGGATGTTTCCGGTCTCGATAATGATACAGAGGTTTACTTCAATTTCCATGGAAATAATTTCGGATGGAGTGAATACTTCTCTGGAGAGGATTATGATGTAATTGAGTGGGAATTACCTCTCAGCGAATTCAAATGCAATCCTTACATATACAATAGAGTGGAATTTAGGAGTGAATGGACTGGTTCGCATGGAGATTCCAGTAACATTTACTTCCAAAACGAATGTTTAGATGGTGGCGATTTAGTTACTTGGATAGAAGATGTTGATGGAAATATGTCTCAGTTCTCTAGTGGACAGGGATATGACTACTACATATTGCCTGGAACTACAAACTTTACTTGGGAAATTTCCAATCTACTTGATGGTTATGATTACTATCTTTCTTACTATTATTATGTCGGAAACAACCATTATGGATTCCCATATTATTATTTCACAGGATACTCAAACCTCACAGAAAATATTGATTTCAACATAACAATAGATAAGTATGAGTGCAATGTTTATTTCTACGGGAATTTATATGTCAAATCTATGTACACAGATAACTTTGAGAATACGGAAAGTTTCAGTTTCCACCCTCAAGAGCCATGCTACCCTCCATTTGACCTAATGGCGGTGGATTCAGATGGCAACCTCACAGTAGATGCGTTGTTGAATGACTTCACCCTGAATCCAGGAAATAATCACCTGTTCTTTGATTTCAATCATATGGAAAATAATTCCCAGTATAGAATTGAATGGTACTATGATGCAAGTAGCTGGAATGGATGGTATTATGATGATATATATGTCGATACTTCAGATAATATTTCCGATGGATTACATTTCAATATGTCAATTGAAGCATTCGATTGTAATGCATATATTTATGCCAGAGTATACAATAAAACTGATGGTCAAAACTCCCATATGGGAAGCTACGACATATACTTAGATGGGCCATGTCTGAAACCATTTGGATTAGAGTATGATGGAATAGAATATGATAATCAAGGATATAATAATATTTCAGTAGGCGATAATAACTTAGCTTGGACATTTAGTAATCTTGAGGATGGGGTCCATTATCGATTAGATTGGTATTGGTCTACTGGATCAAATTCCAATTATCAGAATTACTACTTCTATTACAACGGCTCCAATGATCTATTGTTTGATTTAGATATAGGAGACTGGGATTGTAGTCCTTATGTCCGAGGTTCCCTTTACTATGCAGATAATGGAAGTCACATCTTCGGAAACGAATATTATTATTTCAACGTACCCGATTGTTACGATGTATGGATGGATATAGTGGATTCAAATGGGGAATACCCAGACAGTTCTAACATTTCAACCGGATTAAACGAGATGTCATATATCCTCTATAATTTACCAGAAAATTATGAATTTGTTATAGAAATGCATACTTACTACAATTCTGACCGAATGTATGTTGAAAACCTTATGATTAACGGAAGCGGGAATACTACAGTAGATTTTTCATTCAATATTCCATCTGATAATCCATGCGATGTGAGGTTAGAAGCACAATTATATTATTTCGACTCTGAAGATGACTATTGGCGCCAAGTAAGCTCTACCAGTAGATATTTCTACTTAGATTGTGATTATTGGTATCAAATGATGCCATGGGATGTATTGATTGATTCTGATGGAGATGGAAACCTATCTGAATTACACGAATATGATAATATTGGCGACGGAACTGTTGAATTAATTCTGGACTTTTCAGAGTTAGTTAATTCATCAACTAATTATAATGTGGAATACAGATGGTATACTGAATCAAGTCAGTGGAATTATTACAACAGTGAAGATATTTCCGAATCAAATTATATATTCCCAATGGAAATTTCTCTCACAGAATGGGATTGTGAAGTACAAATTTATGTTTCTGTTTACTATGAGAGTTTCCAAGGTTATAATAACTACTTACGTGGATCTTCAAGCTATTACGAATCATACTGTAATGAGCCCGGCAATGTCTCCTTAGATATGGATGGAATGGGACAAATTTGGGATGATTGGTATGAACTAGATAATGGAACAAATAACCTTGAGTGGAATTTAACTGACTTATCCGTAGGTACCAACTATGTTCTAGACTGGTATGTAAGAGTAAATTATGATGTTGTACACTATCAATACGAAATGTGGGAAGCCACAACTAATTCCACAACTTTCTCTTGGGATTTATACGTAGATAATTCCACAACATGTCAGGTAGAAATAGCATACTCATTATTCGTAGAAACTGAAAGCTTTATTGAAATGGATGAAAATTACTACTCCTTCTATCCTAATTGTAATTATTGGGTATATCCCGACGATAACCGAGCTTCACTATATTACTACAACGAATCATCATCATCTCTTGTGTCATTAGAACAAGATTCTAGCGGAAACAATGCAATTCTGCCTTCAGGAGATAATCAAATCGAGATTCATTTCCAGAACCTAACGGTCGGAGCTGATTACAGACTTTACTTCTATTACAGAGATACAGGATTCCCGAGCAGTTCTGAATACTATTATTTCACATACTCAGGCGATGCATTTGAGATTCCCGTCCCAGTAGCATCTTGGGCATGCTCAATGTATTTCAATTGGGATCTAAGGCTTTATGATTTCAGATATGATTCTGGAAATGGCAATGAATACAATTCATGGGGGCTTGGTTCTGACAGCTTTTATATCGATGGACCTTGCGTATCAACGAGCTATAATTGGTCTGCAGATACAGAGTTAACCATAATCGACGAAAATTCAAATGAGTTTGAAGATGATTCAGAATTGGTAGAAGGAAATAATTCTGTTACACTACAGGTCGAAGGATTACAGGCGAATTTCCCATATGCAGCAGAGCTTGAAGTTAGATTCGATTACAATCTTGTGTTCTTTGAAAGTCAGATGATAATTCCAGATAATTTCTCGAGCTATGATTTCGTCTTTACATTTGAAGTACCTGGGCATGTATGCAATATTGAATTAAGGCCTTATTTGTATGTAAAAACTAGTACCTACTCAAACTCACAATTAAATTCATCCTACATTTATGTCGATGGACCTTGTGATGGAACTGAGGGAGAGTCCGCCCTCTCATTCCCACTATTCGCAGATATAGAAGGAAATGGTACATGGACGGAAGTAACCGATGAAACAGTCTTTTATCCAGGTACCACTGAAATGTATTATGACATTAGCTCAATGGGTGAAACTGAGTATTATTTCTATTTCAGCGCACCAGGATTTGGATGGGGAGATTCTGTATCTGGAGATGATGAAACAATAGAGTGGTCTCTCACGCTAAGTGAATTTGAGTGTTCATGGAGTATCTATTCATATCCAAGAATTTACAGTGACTTCTCTGGTAATCACTATTTCCAGAGCTCATATATCTATCCACAATCAGAATGCATTGAAGAAGCAGGAGATACTTCCATAGATATTCAAGATGATGAAGGTAGTTGGTCCAATTATGACTCATATCAATATTACAAGATGAAGCCAGGAACAACGAATTTCTCAATGATTTTCGAAGATTTATTGGTTGATTACGAATATGAAATTGAGATTTATGTCTATGATGGTAATGAAGAAGACTGGAACTATATTGACGTCTCGGGAGTGGATAATGCCTTCTACAATTTCTCATTGACTATTGATGAATATGTCTGCCAAATAGAAATAAGGTCATACCTAAGGGCTGAATCCGTATATACAGGTGGAAATTACAATATTGATAATTTCTACTTTTATCCAGAAGAACCATGTAAGCCACCATTTGATGTTTCAGTACGAGATGATCAAGGTAACTTCACAGTAGACGCTCTTGGCTTTTCCGGCGAGGATTTCTCCTTTGAGGCTGGAATTACAGAGGTATTATTCGACTTTAGTGATATGGACAATAATACTCAATACAGAGTTGAATATTATTGGAGTACATCAAGCAGTTGGAATGGCTGGTACTATCCATCAGATATCTATGTAGATACTACTGACAATATCATAGACGGACACGCATTCAACATAACATTGATGAATACAGATTGTAATGTTTACTTCTATGTGAATCTTTACAATACCACAGATGGAAACTACATGCACATGGGTAATTATGATATTAATATCCCAGGTCCTTGCTTACTGCCCTTTGACTTAATTTCCGATAGTTCAGGACTAGATGATGAGGATAATTCTGTCTATACAGGATCGAACGATTTCACATGGATATTAGATAATCTAGATGAAGGAAGCAACTATTCTCTACAATACTATTGGAGTACATCAAGCAGTTGGAATGGTTGGTTCTATCATGATTTTACATTCAACGACACTGAAGAAGTTGATTTCGTAGCAAATCTAACTGAGTGGGATTGTGACCTACAAATTTCTGCAAATCTCTACAATGTTTCTAATGGTCAAAGTTACAACGTTTATAACGATTATTTCTACTTCTATAATGACGAATGTTACAGAGTAGATATGGAACTATATCCGTACAATTACGAAATTGATGCGGGTACTACAGAATTGACTTGGGATATTATGTTTGATGGATATAATGGTTCATCCCCAGATGGATATGAGTTTGAGTTAGACTGGTATTATGTTCTAAATAATGATTGGAACAACCAATTTAGTAATTCTTTCACTTGGACGCATTCCAGTGATAATTTCATTGAAGTGCCTTGGAATATTACTATCGATGACTTCACATGCAATATTTACATTAATTCCAATCTCAGAGTCAATACTACGGATGGTTGGAAGAATATTCGGGGCTATGGAAATAGTAGACAAGGCCCATGCGAAGAAATGCCATCAGGTTGGTTTAACTTCTCTATGTATGATTCTGATTCAAACTCATGGTATACTTATGGCGAGGGTTGGAATCATATGATTACTGAAGAAGGAGTATATGACATGGCGTTCAATATTGCTGAACTAGAAGAGGGAGTCACATACGAAATGGAAATGATTGCCAGAATGTATGGGCACGAACTTATGAATCAGACAATGGTTTGGAATTCCACTGAAGAAAATAGTACACTCGACTTGAGTATTGATGTCCCACATTGGTATTGTGGATTGGAAATATTTGCTCGCTTATCCTTCGATTACAATGGAGAGATGATGGAATTAATGAGCACCGAAATCTATGAGCAAGGACCGTGTATGAATGACTTGGATGATTTCTCCGAGGGCTTCGAGGCCGGGGTATCGCTGGAATCTATTGGGGATGGAAATTATATGCTATACTTGCCATACTCCTACATCTTGGATGTGGAATTGGGAATGTTTGTTGACATGATTATCGGTAACGCCGATGGTATAGTTAACGAAACAGAAACTATGTTCGCAAACTCACTATTCAACGATGAAGTACCGGATTCTCCACCATTTAGCCTAAATGGATATGAATGGACATATGCATATTCAGAAGATTTGGGACTAAACTTCTCTAGCATTCCGCCAGTTGCATCCGGATTATGGATTCTTGAATACTCAGATGTTCCAGGAGTCGACCTAACCTTGACCACCCCATTTTCATATGATGAAGATCAACCTGTATGGAATTTCTTCTTCATGGGTAACTCAGATTTAGATTTAGTTTCTGTATATATCTACAATGATACCTCACTATTGATTAATCAAACCAGTGACGGAAATATGGTAGAATTTGAATTCTCTACAGAAGGAGAATATTTGTTGTATTCACACTGGGAAATTGCCAATATCACCCCACCGGGTCTGGAAATGACTCTAGAATTATTTGATAATTTAAGTATGCCATTACTTTATGGTACTATCATATCCACAGATTTGTCTGATCAATACTATTATGTCGAATATGTTGTAGTATTAGATGGAGAAAACCCATCTTATGCATTTTACGACGGATATTACATTGAATCATATCAAGAATATAACTATACATATTGGGATTTATATGTCGATCCATTTGTTTGTGATATTTCAGTTTCTGCCTACATATATGACAGAAATTTCGTACAAGTAAACTCAACAGAATCATATATGGAAGGTGAATGTTTGCAAACATCCTTCAGTCTAAACTATTCTTGGTTACCAGTAGATGAAGATATGTCAAACTTGACAGTAGAGATTGAGACTACAAATTTCAATCATAATCTAAATTGGACTTTTATGGGATTCTTGAATATTGATGGACAATTCTATGAAGAGACATACCAATATTCAGACTGGATGGGTAGACTTAACTTCACAGGTTACGGCGGTATGATGTATGTTTCAAAATATGTTTGTGACATAGAAGTAGTTGCATTAATTTGGAATGAAGAATCAAGTGAATACGCCCTTAATGATACAATCAACATTGAAGGTGATTGCGTACAACCTGATATTAAGTTAGAACAATATTATCCTTCTACTGGATCTCAGTATTATGTATGTCATGAAACTGCCGGAGATCCAGATAGTGCTGAACAATATATCAATTTCAGCCTAGTTAATGATGGCAATCTAGACTGCGGAGATGGAGCTGATGAACCATTTGACATGGATCTTTCTTTCGATACTGATGGCGATGGAGATACAACAAATGATCATGACAGCTGGTTTGATTGTTATGATGGCGACACTATCAATATGGATTTAGTCAATGATGGCAATGCAGATTGTTCATTCGGAGAAGACGAAGGCTACAGTTCAGGATATTGGGGAGAGCCAACAGATGTTTCTGGCGAATCCTCGGCATATTCGTACTACTATTCATTCCAAACTGTAGCAGAAAATATGAGTTATTTCAGTAACTGGTCAGTAATATACGACGTATTCATCGACGAAAATTATGATAATAATTCGTCGGGAGAATATTTCGTTCCATTTGGCTTACAATCTGATATCATATTTATTGATATATACTCAAACTTTGAGGTATGTGTTGTTAGAATAGAAATATACCTGTATAACATCGATACCGGTTATTCTCAGAATACTAGCACTGAACTGGCCGGAGATTGTGTTTCAGATTCAGATTTGGATGGAGTGCCAGACACCATTGATGCATTCCCATACGACTCAACTGAGTGGTATGACTCAGATGGAGATGGATATGGAGAT
>DAJW01000130.1 GCA_002496485.1 Euryarchaeota archaeon UBA36 | reverse complement strand
TTCTGCTGCAGCATCTCCTGGATTTCTATCCGGATGATATTGTCTGGCTAATTTTCTGTACGATCGTTTTATTTCAGCATCCGTGGAATTTTTTGATACTCCAAGAATACTATACGGGTCATCCGTCATTACTAATCACTAAAGGGCATATTTCTTCAACCTGATGAAAATAAAATTCACCGATGCAGTAATTATATGCCTCATTTTCGGTTGGGTATGAGTCTTAGTTGGGCCGTTTTTAGAAATTACGAAGGACATGCTAAAGAAATATTAGGAGACGTTACAGATTACCCACGATTCTTCTTGATGCCACCATCTGCTATAATTGAAGCAGATTCTACTGGAAAAAACGATGTTAAATTATTGGCACCTGATGAGCATATTGATTTTGAGGTCGAGATGGTAATTCGATTAGGTCAAGATTTACTACCAGAAAAAATGTGTGTAGGAATAGATACAACAAATAGAACTAGACAAACATTAGCCAAGAAGGAAGGTTGGCCTTGGCTAGAAGGAAAGGGCTTCAAAGGTTCTGGAGTACTTGGAACTTGGACCAATTGGGACTCTAGGCCAGTAGAAATCGGGCTAATCCAGAATGGACAAATCAAACAACAAGATTCAACAAAAAAAATGGTTCATTCAGTAGAGAAATTATTATTTCATCTTAAAAATTGGTATGACATAACCCCGGGAGACTATTTATGGACAGGTACTCCAGAAGGAGTTGGGCCTATGAAGTTAGGAGACTCTATAGAGTGTTGGATGAATAACGAAGATGGTGAAAAAATCAGTTCACTTTTTGCAACATGCGTTTAGAAAACATTCAGTATCTCCTTCCCTGTGTGCGTCCATGGATTGTGGCACTCGCAGACTTACTAAAACTAGACTAATCGATAGTGATTGTAGGCTATTATCTGGAGATTTTCTATTACATGAAGATGGAAGTTATTCTATTAGTAAAGGTCATGAAGATGTTGTTGAGGAAATATCAGCAGAAAATAGAATTATAACTAGATCCTTTCAAAATTGGCATACTCATTCTGCAATGGTACTGAACAAATCATTTGGAGAGGGATTACCACTCATGGAATGGTTGGAAAGGGCCATATTTCCGGTAGAGAAAGGCCTAACTCCTGAATTCGTAAAGATTGGTACTTTAGCTGCAGCAGCTGAGATGATTTCATCTGGTACTACATTTGCTTGCGATATGTATTTCTTTCCAGAAACCATAGCAAATTCATACTTAGAATCCGGTATTAGAGCCAAAGTATGTGCTGCAGTTTCGGATAATGATGAAATTTACGACTCTAAGTCAGCACTGATAAATATTGAAAAATTACTATCTTCTGAACAAAAATCTTCAGACTTAATTGAGTTTGGAATTGGGCCACATTCTATCTATAGTTGTGACGAAGAAACACTCATAAAATCCTCTGAGTTATCAAAAAAGTATGATTGTACACTTAGTATTCACGCCTCAGAAACCAGAAAAGAAGTTACAGATTGTTATGAGATTCATGGTATGTATCCAATTGAATATCTAGATTCAATAGATTTTCTATCAGAAGGTACAATTTGTGCTCATTGTGGTTGGGTCACTAAGAAAGAGATGAGAATTCTATCAAGAAATGGAGCACATGCTGTTCACTGTCCTACTAGTAATCAAAAACTTGCCTGCGGTGGAACATTATCATACCCTGCCATGAAGGATGCAGAGGTTTCCGTCCTTCTAGGTACAGACGGTGCAGCAAGTAATAATTCTCTGGATATGAGGTCGGAAGCAAAAACAGCTAGCCTAATCCAGAAACATGATCATTGGGATGCCAGTATTTTAAATCCCGAAGAAACTTGGAAATTGGCTACAAATAATTCTAAAGATTGGATTACATGGGATTTAGATGATATAAGACTAAGGCCTTGGGGAGAAGGTGGTTCTAGATTACTTCCAAACTTGATATATTCAGGTGGCGATATATTAGATGTATTTGTCTCTGGAAATGCAATAAGGAGAAATGGAATCACCCAAACAATTAATGAGAGAGAGATATCAGAGGAATTAGAAAATTTAGTTAAAGATTATTATGATTCTTAACACATTTTTTTGAAGGAGGTACTTACCGACATGAAATATGAACTTAGTTTGCGAAAATCTTCCTTGCCTAGCCCCAGCAGGAAATTCTCAACCTGATTCAGAATTAATACTGTGGATAATTAGTGTAACAATATGTATTGTACTGCTCAGTTTTTCTATTATTTTAGTTAATAAAGCAAAGGGAGATCTAAGAGATTGGATTCTAGCCTTTCCATTTTTTTCAGGCTTTATTGGCATTGGCACAATGGGATTGTCTGTCATTCTAGCGATATTTTTCGTACCATCGGGAGAGGTAGGCAGATGGACAGAAAACTTTCATGAACAATATGCTTCATTATCAGTACTTGCTTATTACAAACCAATGAGATTCTTAATCCCTGTTGGATTTACAATTGTTAGTTTTGGAATATTAATTTCATTGGTTGAGGGACTTAGAAAGTGGTGGACCCATTCTAGAAAAACCGGATTTATTCAATCTTTCTTACTAGTTTCATGGTCGATTACGGTCCTATTAGGGATATTCTTCGTGGAATCCACATTATTGTTTACTAGGGACATAGATAGAGAGATTCATCTGAATATGGTTGCTGCCTCTCATATTTGTCTTACCCTTTCCCCATTTTTATGTTCTACCTTTCTTCTACTACAAACAAAATCAGAAAACAAATCGTCCGATTTTCAAACTAGGCTATTAACTATCTCTGTAGGAATAATAATAATTGCATTATTCACGTATCTCATTCATATCCAAGAAATTCTTTCCATTGGATTCATGTCCTTTTCTCATCAAATAATGATTGGAAGTCAACTTGTTTGGCTAATTTACTTTTCAACCATATTTTTTGAATAATTTAACTTCATTATTCGTTTGGAATGAGTGTTGCACCAGTTTCAGTTCTTGTAATTTTACCGTCCTTAATCATATGAACAGTCATAACAGCTTCTGTGGTACCATCTGGGAAATCCATTACTGAATGTTCGACTATTATGTCTTCATTCTCATAGATGCATCTAGGACTTCTGATTTTTAAATCATCACTGGACATCATAAATCTGACTAAGTCTGCAATCTCCTCTTTATTTACTGAAGTTCCAGATTGATGTCTAATAAACTCATAATCATCATGTAGTAAATCCAAGTATTGCTCAGCATCTTTATTTTCTCTAGATAATTCGATTTGATTGTATAGCTTCATATCACTTCGCATGTAGTAATCTATATTATTTTTTGTAATTTAATCAATAATTCTACCTTCCATTCCACCCGCTACTTGAATAACTTGTCCGGACACATGCCCTGAAATTTCATCCGATGATAACATCAATACTGCCGATGCCACATCTTTGGGAATTGCAAGCTTTTTGAGTGCCATAGTAGCAGTTGCTCGTCGAATTAATTCTTCACCCATTGATCTCGTGCTTTGTTTTGGAGTTAAGGTCCAACCGGGGGCCACAGCATTAACTCTAATTCCGAGTTTTGAAACATCATTTTTCAAAGTCATTAATAATCCACTGGAAATTGCTCCCTTTGCTGTTGCATAGTCAGCATGTCCAGATTCTCCAAATATCCCTGCAGTTGAAGCGATAAATACGATACTACCTTTTTTCTTTTCTGAGGCATGAATCAAAAATGCTTTTGCAGAATTTACAGCCACCATCAGATTTGAATTTAGAGTTTCCAACCATCTACTAGAATCAATTTCCCAAAATGACTTAGATTCAGTCGGATAGTTACCAGCGTTTGCTACGCAAATATCAATATCTCCATTTTTTTTCACAATTTCATTTACTAAT
>DAJW01000045.1 GCA_002496485.1 Euryarchaeota archaeon UBA36 | reverse complement strand
TGGATTCTGAGGATTCGAAATTACAGGCATCAAACGGGTCTTGGCATTGAGTCCCGATCTGTCGAAGTACTCAGAATTTTTTGGGTGAAAATTATTTTCCTTAGTGAATGGAACGACTTGAAAACTCGTCTTTGTTTGTTCCATAATGTCTAGGTATGCTGGCCACTCAATATTCCCGATCCTTACTTGTACGTGCTCTTTCAGATAAGCCAGTACAGTATATATTCCAGGCCGTCCTCCAGCAAAAACCATTACATTTTCCGAGGAAACATTGGAGCCATATTGGGAGTTATAGTAATCAGAAATTGCCTTGCGTAATTGCGGATGACCCCATGCCTTGGGATAGAATCTATCTTCCCATGTCACATCTACACTATCTGGAAGCGAAGGGCCATCAAACATCTCCAGAGGTGTGGTTAGTGGAAATCCTTGAGACCATGGATGGGTGCCCTTGGTTCCCATAAAGCTCCCAAAAGAGTCTCTAAAAGCATACAGAGTCTCATAAATCCCCATTGGTGGAACATTATCCGAAAGAAATGACTCAAATTTCTTCGAAGCTCGCTCTGACATGGCCTTCCGAGAGGCTACATACAAATTATATTGCCTAAAAAATTCAGGATAGTAAATTAATTGAGTAGGTTTTAAATCAAATTATTCTAACAAAAGTTAAGTTCATTATTCTTTATTCGGGGCCCGAGAGAACATGCGCCATAGCCGAAATATGATATCATTTTCGATTGTTGGGATACTAATTTCAGCTTCAGTGATTTTTTCCATAAATCTCGAAAACTCTACTAATGTGCTAGATACTGGTAATGATAGTAGATTCTCAGAAACTGATTGCTCATCAGAAATAAGATACATTGGTCAACCAATTCATGTAGATTCAACTAATGGAAAAGACTCCAATCCAGGAACAGAAACGTGTCCATTGCTAAGAATAAATACGGCAATCAATAACTCTACTCCAGGAGATATAATTATTCTCCATACAGGCATCTATCATGAAGAAATTATATACACAGGAATTTCTGATTTGGTAATTAAAGCTGCAGATGGAGAACGAGTTGTTATTGATGGAACTGTTAGTATTTCAAAGGATCTAAATAAGACTTGGAGCAATCCTCAAAATGGAGTACAACAAGTAGAACTGGGAATAGATGCATGGCAATTATTCTTGGATTTTAAGGAAGAAGTCCCTGCTAGATGGCCAAATGCAGATTTTGATGATGGTTCAGTCTTCAACAGAAGCCATAATTGGGCTCATGGAACAATGACTCCAAATGGAAACGAATACTCAAATGGTGAATTAATTGATTCAGGACCTGTTGAAGGTGGACATTCAGGACTAAATGATAGTGGTATAAATCCAGAAGGGGCTATTGCTGTTTTAAATGTCGGGTCTTTCAAAACATGGAGTAGAATAGTTACATCGTATGACTCAGAGAATTCCAAATTTACATTCAGTCCGGTTTCCGGATGGAAGCAAAAACATCATGCGTATTTTTTGGAAGGAAAATTAGAATTAATCGATGTAGATGGAGAATGGTTCTTTGATTCCAGTTCAAAGATATTACACTATATGACCCCAGATGGAAATAATGCAAATAACCTAGATTTAAGAGTAAAAGTTCAGGCATACGCTTTTGACTTTAGTAATTCAAATAATATCACACTAAAGGGACTGGAATTCTTTGGAACAACATTTAGGTTTTATGATTGTATTAATTGTTCTGTGATAGAATCTACTCTATTATACCCAAGCACATCTAAGAGAGGCCTTGGAATTGCTGGAGAAAATTCTGATGAGAGATGGACTACTAGAATGGACAGATGTAAGCATTGCCTAATTGATTCTTCGGCTTTCCTATACACAGACGGCGGAGCAGTTGAGATGCATGGAGCGGAACTACAGAACCATAACAACACAATAAATAATACCTATTTTTATCACATCGATTGGTCAGTATCAGATCTACCTGGATTGATGACTACAGTATACATGGGAGGTCGAGATAATAGCTTCCTGAATAGTACAGTACATTTGACGGGGGCTTCAGCTACCATATCTATTGGAGACGCACCAACTGTGATGTACTCCCGGGTAAATAATACAGGACTACTTCAAACCGATGGTGCAGTTGTTCAGATGATGATGTTGGAGCAAGAGTCTTCAAATATAGCATATAACTGGATTTATGATACAGAAAAATACGGAATAAGAATGGATGGACCGTCCACATTTTCTGAGAACAATGGAAGAAATGCTTCAGTCCACCACAATGTGCTTTGGAACATCAAAGGCGGGATAATGATGAAAGGAGACTATCATTCTGCTACAAATAATACTATTTTCGGTTTAAGAATTCAAGATTATAATCATCTAATTGTATTACATGAAAATGGATGGGGCAATGAAAACTCTACGATTGTAAGCAATGCGGCAGATAGTATATCATCTCATAGAAGATATAGCAATTCTAGCTATCCACTACCAGGACCAATAAATTTACAGTACAACAACTGGAATGGTTATGATACACAGAATACCGGTGAAGATATCTATTCTCAACTAATTAGCCCAGAACAATTAGATTTTAGGCCAATTATCGATTCAGAAATCGATATTTCTGGTTCTGGGGCTTACTCTTCATCAGATTCAGATCCATGGACAGCAGGAATTGACTGGGATTTTCAATATCCAGATCCGCATATCAAAGGATGCATGGATCCCACAGCTACTAATTACAACTTTTTTGCCATTTTTCCAGATACAAATTGTATTTTCCCTGAATCGATTCTAGGATGCATGGATCCCACAGCTAC
>DAJW01000027.1 GCA_002496485.1 Euryarchaeota archaeon UBA36 | reverse complement strand
GCTTCTCCTAGTTCAGCCTGTTCTGCTAACTCTGGTGGACTCAATACAGCAATCGCCAATAGATCTTCGAATCCAGCCTCTCTTAATTTTTCAGCTGTTGCTGGACCAACTCCAGGTAAATCTTCAACTGATGGTTCAGGCTCATCTATATCAATAATTATCTCTTCTTCTTCTACTTTTTCGCTCGCAGTTTTTTTCTTCACATTTCCACCTTCTTATGCCTACGATTAATTGGTGGTATATGAATTAAAAAATAACCCCCTAATAAAAATGTGAAAGTAAAAATCGATTAAATGCTAAGCAATACAACATTTTTCACTTTCATTTTTATGGTAGCGGATGGTGGATTTGAACCACCGGTCTCCGGGTTATGAGCCCGACGAGATAACCTGACTACTCCAACCCGCTAACTCACCCTGAGGCTTTGATTATATGAAGCGCGCGGGAGATTAATGCCTAAATTATGGGCAACAGTATTGAGATGTCAGCATTCCGGTCACCTTTGAACGTCACATGCAAGGTCACTTATTAATTCAGAATGCAACTTTAGTTCTACCTGATATTGTAGTAGATGGTGATCTAAGAGTTTCTAATGGAATTATTACATCTATAGCTCCAGGGGGTGGATTAGAACCTAATTCTGAGGAGAACTTTATTGATGCGACAGGATTGCACCTACTTCCCGGTGCCATAGATCCTCACGTGCATTTCAGAGAACCTGGTGATGTAAACAAGGAAGATCTCGAAAGTGGTAGTAGAGCTGCTGCTGCTGGTGGCGTTACATCTTTCTTAGATATGCCAAATAACAATCCAAATACTACAAATCGAATTTCTTTGGAAAGAAAAATTTCTATCGCATCCAAGAAGGCTGTGAATCATCATGGTTTTTTCATAGGAGCAACAAATGACAATATTGGAGATTTACAAAGTGTAGAAGGAATGGATGGAGTATGTGGAATCAAGATTTTTATGGGCAGTACTACTGGAGATTTGTTAGTACATGAGCAAAAACAACTAGAGAATATTTTTGCTAACACTAATGCAATTATCGCGACTCATGCGGAAGATGAGGAGCGCCTTCAACAAAGAAGTAAAGATTTTAGAAACAGGAAGGATATCGCTTCTCATGCAGAATATAGGGATGTTGAATGTGCACTTTTGGCTACGAAAAGGGCCTCTTCTCTAGCTAAGGAATATAATCACAGATTGCACATTGTACATTTGACTAGTGGGAAAGAGGCAGACTGGTTGTATAATAACAAGGGAAATATGATTACTACGGAAGTTTGTGCCCAACACTTAACATTTGATCAGGATGATGTTGAGAAGTTAGGTGAGAGAGTTTTGATGAATCCACCAATTCGCTACACTGAAGATAGAGAAACTCTATGGAAGAGATTGAAAGACGGTACAATAGATTGTGTTGTAACAGACCATGCACCTCACACTCTCAAATCTAAGGAAGAAGGATTTCCAAATTCACCTGCTGGAATGCCCGGAGTAGAGACTTCTTTACCGCTTATGCTGACCCATGCAATGGAAGGTAGATGTAAAATAATGGATGTTACGAAATGGATGAGTTCAGGTCCTGCTAAAGTCTATGGCATCCAAAATAAGGGATCATTGATTGAAGGATATGACGCAGATTTGACACTTGTTGATTTGGAAAATCATCGGACAATATATGATGCCGATACATGGACTAGAGTTGGATGGACTCCATATAACGGAATGGAGCTTACAGGTTGGCCAATTTTTACTATAGTAGATGGTAATGTAATACACAAACGTGATATTAATGGATCTCTGAAAGGAATTGCTGTAGGTAAACCTGGAGACACCGGTAGAGTGCTAAAGTTTGATTAAAAATATTTTAAATTAATTCTAAGTATTTCCATCTGATTTTTCCGGTTCTATTTCTTCTTCAGAAACATCTACATCTCCATAATAGTAGTTATAGTTCTCATTTCTAGGTAATTCTAGTTCTACCAAAAGTTCAAGATCAGCTGTCCTATGTACAGTCGCTCCACCTTCAGAAAAAGCATAGATGTAGTCTCCCATGAATATAGATCTCCGGATACTCGTAGATCCTGACCACCAGCTGGAATATCCTTCATCATTATAGAATACTGAATGATTTAGTTCCCCATGATTACTAAGGGTGTTATTTTCTGTATCAACATTAATCATTTTCATCATCGAAACATACTGATATCCAGAGTAAGAGTAAATTTTTCCATCAATTTCAACCTGATCAAAAATATATCTGTGCGTAGAAAGTGGTACGGCAAGAAGTGATTCAGGAGCCCAATATGTGAATGCCTTGTGTTCATAAGTAGCTTCCGAATAAGACCAAGACCAACCACAAGTCATTATATCCAGGCAATTATCATCAGTGTATCCTGGGGTCAGTGGGATGGTATCAGAGAGTAATGGTTTGCTAGTATTACTAACGTCGAATAGGGAAATTTGAGTAGTTGACCAATCTAGTCCAAGTCCATCTTCTCCTCCACCTATGCCAATTGTCAGAATGTTGTTGTCATCGATTGGATGGATGTATGTAGAAACGCCAGGAACATGGAGTTCTCCAAGTATTGATGGATTATATGGATCTGAAAGATCTAGGACCCATAGAGGATCAATATTCATGAATGTAACCAGATATCCTCTTTCTCCGATAAATCTTGAACTCCAAATTGTTTCACCGTTTGCGATATTACCAATAAATCCAACTATTTCTAGTGAACCATTTTTATTTTCCAGTATAGAAACTTGATTTGTAGGTCCTGTCCATGTTGTTTCTTCTTGATCGACTGTATCCATAATCCACCACCTGCCCCATAAATCAGAAGTTGAGGATACTCTGATGAAGCCTTGATATTCACTTATTGAAAATTGATCTTGGACTGTTCCATTTACTCTTCCTGAGGCCAGATAAGTAGTCTTGCTTGCGTAGCTAATATCGAATATGTGAATATTTGTTGCATCTTCCCAATCTGAATTACGCCAGAACCACCAGTTGTCATTAGCTGGCTCAGCTAAAACCAAAGTATCTTTAGATGAATAAACATGGGCCCAGGAAGAAGTGATATGATCTACTTCAGTGGAAATTTGTAAATTAGAATCTACTGAAGACGGGACTAAGATTGTCATGATTGAAGTGAATCCTCTGCCTGCACTATCAGAACTTGCTGAGAATTCTTCACAACCATCTAAGGTTAATGGGTGAGTATAGATTTGATTATCTTCTTTCTCGTAAATGTGTGGTACGAAATCCTGTAGACTTAATTGTGATATAATCTCATCATTGTGAGCTATAGTATCGTTTAGACTGGTATTCCAAATGTCCATTCTAGTATCAGAATTTTGTTCAGACCAATAGCCATCAGGTAATTCAACCCAATTTCTTATTTCATAAAAATACGTCCAAAGATGTGTTACGGATCTAACAGTTCCATCTACCAATCTAGCAGTATGATAATTTCCCTCTATGTATAACTCTTTATTGATGATTGGGTTTGTTTTATCTGAGATATCAATAACTGTATATTTTACTAAATTTTGGTTTCGGTTTCTTGACCATGTGGGTTCATAATCACCTTCATCACCAAATATAGCTTCATATATTGGACTGTCGGGTACTAAATTCCATGTGTATATTGTAGATACAACAATTATAGAATTCCCTTCAATCATCATTTGTTGCGGTATTCCTTCTAATGTGGTGTTTGATACTAGTGTCAAATTACCAAATTCAGGATTATTAACATCCATTATCAAAAGTAGGTTTCCATTAAGCATGTATATATTATCTCCATCAGTTTTTAGGAAATCTGCTTCATCTACGCCAGATTCTTGATTATTAGTTCCAGAAAATTGTCCCTCTGATGAATCTAAATCTACACTAGATGATTGGCCGGACTCAGTTACTTTGTCAGAAGTTGAGGCTGAATCATCAGCCATTGCAGTATCCTCAGCAAAAATTGCATCATCCATCAATCCTCCGGATCCAAATCTTGCAATTGGATCGCTGACCCAGTGCCAGTAACTTTGCTGATCTAATGTAACTAACATCTCGTTTCGGACGGCTTCCCTTAATTCATCTAAAAGATTTTCACAATTATCATATTGCTCCAATATTGGAGAAGTCCTTACTCTCTCGGGTAATTTGATTTTCGGATAATCGCCATCTATTGCATCTAGAGTATCGTCAACTACGTCTTCGATATCACTAATTATTTCATCTACTGCCCCTAGGCATCCTGATGAAAGAAATAAAAAAATCACCAACACTGATGAGTTCAATTCTTTATTCATATTATACCCAACATCCGGTTACTTTTGAAATGACCTATGTTTAGATTATTATTTGGAGATTTATCATAAATCAAATCTTTTGTCAAAATTGGAGTCACTGTAATGAAATTATAGGGGTAAGGATTTTCTTCATCTGTTTCCTCATTATTTTCATTCATCGTTTCAACATCACCAGAGAATTCACTGGTGATGAGGTATTTTGTTCCACTCAAAAATATCAGTGCGGCGACTTGCATGTCCAGTGTTCCTTGCATATAGCACCATCAATGATCAAACATATAAAATAGTCAGTATTTTGATTATTATTGCTTCAACCTGAAAAAGGGAGTAATAAGTTAAAATTAGATTTTCCTTCTAATCGATTCCATAATTTCATCACAAGCTGCTATAATTTTAAGAGATTTTTGAATTTCGCCTTCAATCAATAAATTTTCGGCCTGAGAAATATTCTTTTCCAATAATATTCTCTCTTCATTTTCGGGTCCAATTCCATTCGATTCGGCCCTATTTCTAAGCTTTGACCAATCACTCTGAATAAAATCTAATAATTCAAAGATCTCTTTGGATTGAGATTCGAGATCATCTAATTCTAGAATTAATTCATCGAGTATCGAAGATGCTTTGATCCAATCAAATAAATTTGCATTTCTTATTATCGAATCTAATTTTCTTTCCCAATAATCATTATTTCTTCCTATTGGGAATCTTTCCTGTATTTTTGTCCTCTGCTTTAAGCTGATTTGAACCTTATTCATTGCTTCAGATATATGCTTTATTTGTCTTAAAACACTATCTGAAAGCCCCTTGGATAGTGGTGCATCTCCTTCATTTAGAGCTATTTTAGACTGTTCTAATCTATCTAAGAGATCGGGGCTTATATTTTCTGTGAATGTTGAAATAGCAATTTCGGCTTCATCAATAGATTTTTTAGCCTCATTAAAGATATCATCTATTCCTTCAATATGATTTGTCAGTGATTCTAGAATTTTAAGAGCTTCATCGGGCCTTTCTCTTTCCATAGCCTCTTTGGATGCATCTATAAGAGCGTTCAAATTATTAGATAATTTATTATTGTCTGATTTTACTAATTTTTTTGCTTCTCCAATTCTTTTAGATGCGGAATCCCAGTATTTTTCTAGTAATATAGATTTTTCCTTGGCCTTCCTAAATAGTAATTCTGCTTCCCTTAGGGATCCTGTCATCATCTCATTTTCGCCAGATAAGAACATCTCTCGTGGCCCCATGGGACAATTTTGTAAGTTTTCTAATCTTCTAATTGATTCCTCTGTATCTTTCTTAATGTCTAATATATCCATATTCAACTCTAGTAATCTAGAAATCTCATCATTTGCGTCTTTAACCAATTCTAATCCTAAGTCTGGATTTTTCCAACCTACTTCTTTAGCCCTATTGAGTAATGAGTTTGGTTGTTGCATCCCATATATATTATCTTGAGATTCAATTAGTCGGAGTTCTAATTTTTTCAATTGTGAAGAAAATTCCTTTCTATCTTTGGAATTTTCATTATTATAAAAAAAATCGGGAATAATAGTAATCAACTGAATACCTATCACAAAGACTAATTTATTCAAAGAATTAGTTTGTGAAATTATTGAAATCGAAAGACTTAGTCCTAACAGCGAACTAATACCTCTCCATCTTCTAGTCTGGATTGATGAAATAAAAATTGAATGGGATATGTAAAATAAAATAATAGCTATGATTAATAAAAATATATTTGGTAATAAATTGATAGATGTGTCGATTTGTAAAATCACAAATGCAATTATACATGGCCAGAAGATATTGGAAAAAGTACCAATTCTAAATTTCTCTCTAGAGCTATAAATGATTAAGTCATTAATTAAGAATGCTGAGATGAATAAAATAATTACTGGCCCAAAACGAACAATAGTACCAGAATTGTTATCTATTGAATTAAACAACCACCATGCACCAATAAAAATAATAGTAAGACTAGTGAATAAGGAAATATTTTCAATTCTTTTTGTTTGTTTTGAAATTACCCTATCGGGATAGTCGGGTAACATTACCATGAGGGACCACAGTGGACTTGGTTCAATAGATATACTGTTAGATGATAATTAATCAAATTAACTTCTAGTGATTTTAAATCTAAGAAAGTTAACCATGTATTATTGAAGAACCATTATTATCAATCTTTATCGGGATGATTTTATTTTTCTCATCTAGATATTTTTCGAGAGAGTTCCTAAAGTTAGGTGGGCCATGCACTAGAAAAAAACCCCCTCCACCAGCTCCAACGAGTTTAGCTCCGTAAGCCCCAATTTCTAAAATTTTAGCATAGAGAGAATCGATTTTTGTATTGCTTACTGATTTAGATATGGCTCTCTTATTTATCCAAGCCTCATTGAGGAGCAGTCCTAAATTACTCAAATCTCCTGTTTTCAAAAACTTTTCAGCGATTTCTGCTTGTTCTCTGATAACATTAAGACGTTTTATTTTCTCTTCAATATCAATTGGTTTTTCCGAAAGAACAGAGCTTGCTTTTCGAGTTATTCCAGTATATACCAAGGAAAACTCATCTTCGAGTTGTGAAACTATTCCATTAGAAATATTCAATGGGGAGACCGTGACACCATTTTTACCAAAATTGATTGAGTTTAATCCTCCAAAAGCAGCAGCGTATTGGTCTTGTCTACCTATAGGCTGATTCAAGAGTTCTATTTCTATCTTGCAAGCTTCATCGGCCAATTGATCTCTATCTACACTTCTTCCTCTGAAATGATGTAACGCATTTAACAGCCCAACAGTTACAGTCGATGAAGAGCCAAGTCCAGTTCCCTTGCCGGGAATATCGGCTATTGTTGTAATTTCAATTCCAGATTCTACCCCAGTTAATTTCATTGATTCTCTTACCAAATCATGGCGAATTTCATCTACTGAATCTACTATTTCTAGAGATGAGTAAGAAACTCTAATTCTGTTGTCGAATCTAGGATTTATAGTGACATAAACATGTCTATCTATAGCTATTGAAATTACTTTACCACCATTCTTTGAGGATTTGGAGTAATCATCTATGTCCGTTCCACCACCACAGAATGAAACTCGAAGAGGTGTGCGGCTGATAATCATGAATTTATGGAAATGAGTTGTGCACATCAATTAGTCGGTAAGTGAAATGAAGTAACTTCTAAGGTAATGCATAAGTGATGAGTTCTTTCGCGAGGGAATGAGGAACATGGGCGACCTGGTAACGATGGATGATTTATCCAATGATGAAATAACTCAAATTCTAGATGAAGCTGAACGATTGATTCCTGTAGCTGAAGGTAGAGTTACATTACCGCTTTTACAAGGAAAAGTATTAGCAAATATGTTTTTTGAGAATTCTACTAGAACAAGAATGTCGTTTGAAACTGCGATGAAAAGACTGGGTGGTGAAGTTTTGAATTTTAGCTCTATTGGGACTTCGGTATCGAAGGGTGAAACTTTGTATGATACAATGCAGATGATTGATGGTTATGCAGACATTGCTGTAATTAGGCATCCAAGACAGGGCGCAGCACAATACAGTGCAGATTCAGTAAATATTCCAATCTTAAATGCTGGAGACGGATCCGGAAATCACCCTACCCAGACAATGTTGGACCTATTTACTATTAGACAATCACAAAATAAAATTGAGAATCTTAGAGTAGTTTTGGTTGGAGATTTGAGATATGGTAGAACAGTTCACAGTCTATCACATGCGTTAACAAGATTTGGTGCTAGTTTGATACTTGTTTCTCCACCATCGTTAAGAATGCCAAGTGAAATAGTTTCAGATCTAAGAAACTCGGGTTGTGAAATTTTGGAGACTGAAAATTTCAAAGATCAACTGGATTCTGCGGATGTCATATACATGACAAGGATACAGAAAGAAAGATTTCCAGATGATGATGAATATTCTAAGGTTGCAGGAATTTTCAAACTCTCGAGTAATGATTTAACCGATGTTAAAGAAAATTTGATTGTAATGCATCCACTTCCAAGAGTAGATGAAATTGATAGTAGTGTTGATAAAACGCGACATTCGAAGTATTTTCAACAAGCTTTCAACGGAGTGCCTACAAGAATGGCATTGCTGTGTAGGAGTCTAGGTATTGATGTTCCCAAGAAGGTGAAATAATGTCCGAAATGAGAAGAGTGACAGCGATTAGGAATGGGACGGTAATAGATCACATTCCAGCAGGATATGCTTTACAGGTTATTAGAATGTTAAGGATGGATATGAATATATCAACTCCAGTTTCATTAGTAATGAATGTACCCAGTGATAAAATTGGTAGGAAGGATGTTCTCAAAATTGAAGATAGGGAGCTAAATCAAGAAGAGTTGGATAGGCTGGCAATAATCGCCCCAGCAGCTAGTATTGCTATAATAAGAAATCATGTAGTATCAGGAAAATTGAAAGTTGAACTCTCTGGTGAGCTAATAAATATAGCATCATGTTCATTTTCCAATTGTATCACAAAAGCAGATAGGGAGCCATTGCCTCAGAGAATGAAGGTAGTGAATCAGGAACCTTTGGAAATAAGGTGTTATTATTGTGGAAAAGGGCAAAGCCTCGAAGAATTAATTGAAAATATAATTTAATTTTCATTATCGTAACAGTAAGGGCAAGATTCTCCAATGACATATTTTTTACTAGATAATTCATCTAAATTTAGGGGCTCTCTACATGCATAACATACCTCAATATTAGTTTCATTTAGCTCTGAATCTACTGCGACTCTTCTGTCAAAGACAAAACAGTCCCCATTCCAATAATCTCCGCCAACCGATTCAAAATATCCTAGAATCCCACCATCTAACTGCCTAACATCCTTGAATCCTTGATTTAGCATTTCAGCGCTTGCCTTCTCACATCTAATTCCGCCAGTACAATACATTACTACAGTTTTTTCTCTATCTAGGGAAGAGAGTGATATTGCTTCTGGAAAACCTCTGAATGTACTAAGATTTAGATTTTCAGAATTTTGAAATGATCCGAGTCTAATTTCATAATCATTACGAGTGTCGAGAATAATAATATCTTTTTTTTCTTCCAACCAATGTCTAAATTCTTTAGGAGAGATTTTTTCTCCTGTATTTATTGATGGATTAATATCGTCTTTTCCCATTGAAATTATCTCTTTTTTCAATCTTACATTCATTTTCCTAAAAGAGCATTTTTCACTAAATGACTTTTTTATTGGAATTGATTTGAATCTTTCATCATTATCTAAAAATTCCAAGAATGAATTGATATTTTCATTTTGTCCACTAAGGAAGAAGTTTATTCCCTCATTGCTAAGTAGAATGGTCCCTAGTAATTCATGATTAAAGCAAAATTCTCTAAATTTCAATTGTAGATTTGTTTTATCTAAAATCTCTATAAACTTATATCCGGTAATATTTACAAATTTATTTTTCATTAAATCCCTCAAGCCGTTTCTGATAACCACTGCTTCATCACACATGATTGACAAATATCTTTACTCGTAATTTCTCCACATTTAATACATTTTTTCACTTTTAGTTTAGAATCTGGATAAGCTTCTAAATGTAGATTTCTAATCTGATCTAGAGAATGTAGAAGTCCATGTCTAGCTCCAGGAGTTAGGGCCTCTAAATCAGCGACTATTGTTCTACTCTGCTGCCTCATTGCCCCTGGTGCATGTGGACAATCTCCATGATAGATTGGTAAATTCGCTTGTATGGCTAGAGCATGAATTTCTTGTTCGGGAATCCATCTTAGCGGAACTATTCTAGGAATTAATCCTTGAATTGGAATTTTTGTATGGGGTGCTAACCTGACAGTTCTGTCAATCTCTCCCTTCTGAAGATTCATCAGTATCGATTGGGCCATATCATCCAAATTATGTCCTAATGCCATTACATCTGCATCAACTTTCTCAGCTAAGAAGTTTAAACTCTGTCTCCTAAATACACCACAAAAAGAGCAAGGCATCATACCATTAGCTTCTTGGTGTAAACTACCGATAACAGGAATTCTGGAAACAACTTCGTCCATTCTTTCATAATCCATTTCTTCATAAGAAACAGTTTCCAATTTGATATTCAAATCATTGGCTAAATCTCTAGCGCACTTCAATGAAGGGGAGCGGTAGCCATCAATACCCTCATCAACACAACCTGCAATAATCTCGATATCTCTTCTTTTACCAAGAATGTCTGCAATCATAGTAAGTAGTACTGCTGAGTCTTTTCCACCAGATATTGCTACTAGAATTTTATATCTATTTCCATCTTCCTTTATCGCATTTTTTGGTAAATTCAATTGGTTTCTAAGTTCCTTTGAGGTTTTTTTCCTGATAGAAGAATGGAGGTGTTTACCGCATAAATGCTGTCCACTATATGCCTGATAAATTACTGCATCGGATTTACATCTACTACATTGTTGAATATCAATCGCAGCACTCATAGATGTAGCAGAGGGATTTCATCCTTGAACCCACCCATTTTGATTAGTACTGGTATGCGTATAATTCATGGACGGTTTAGTAGTCAAGGAATCATGAGCGATGCACGCGAACTACCTAATAGAAATAAAAATTCAAGCAAAAATATGACTCCTAATATTGATAGGTTGTCATTGATTGTATGTATTTTGATAGGTATAATTAGCTTCCCTTTATTCTCTGAGGAAACTGAAAAAATATTTCCGGGTCAAGGTGATTCACTCGCATTATTTTTCTTGATTATATTTATTCCAATAATCGCTACAACAATTGGAAAGACCATTACTAGGTTTAGAGTAAGTTAATTCCTAATTCTTGAAATGTTTGTTCCAATATATCCAATTATATTTTGCCATGGAATCAAATATCTAAGTCCGGCAATAAAGAAAATGAATAATCCCGCCGAAATTACTTTTCCATATGTCATCCTTAATTCTAAAGATTCTTGTACCTGTCCTGACCATTGAGTTCCCTCTAGCATTTCAACTAAAGAAATCAATAAGTCATCAAATGTCAATGACATAGCAGTAATGAGTGAAACAATAGAGATTGCTACAACTAATTGTATCAATTGTGAGTTTACAATATTGTTAAATTGTCTGATATACTCTTGATTTATCTTTGCATCCTCTGGAAGGGTCACTGCATACTCAAGATGATTGACCACAGAGATACCAGATTCTAAGAAAATTAGTATCAAAACTGAAATTTCCAGAAGAGAAAACGCAAAAGGAGATAGTAAACCGAAGAATTCTGAGCCTTCACCGATTTGTGTGGATAGTGGTTGAAGGCCTAAATCAATCTCAGAAAAAATTGGTTCGAAAGTAAGTAATGCATGAACTCCGATTATTACGAGAAAATATCCAACTGCCCAACTAATTGGCCTCTTGGAGAGCCCCCATATTCCAACAAATCCGGCTAAAATTGGAGCAAAAACTAAACCTAAAAATAGTAATTCAATTATCAAATTGAATGGTTCAAGTAAAATCCCTAGATAATTCAGAGAAGCTTCTTCATTTCCGAAAGGTAGGTGAAAACCATTTGAAAAGGATTGTATAATCCAATTAAAAACAAATGGAATTATTGCCCAAATTAAAAATCCAGAGATAGTTATATTTCGAATTAGATCTTGTGTTTTCTGCCTCAAAGTGTTAACATAAACCCATACAAATGTAATTAGTGCACATAGAAACAATGGCCCAATTAGCGATGACGTCCCAGTTTCGTTTATTCCTAATAGGATGTCTGGAATCAATAAATCATTACTTTTTGAAAACCAAATTAATCCCTTAGTATGACTATAAGCTGGACACCATGTTTCTGGAGAATTATTCATAATAAATTCTTCACTACATGATCCAAATATCTCACTCATCTTTCTTAACAGGAGGACAAGAGAAAAAGTAGAAATTAGTTGTAAGAAAACTATTTGCCATTTTCTTCTCAAGATAGGTAAATGGAGAGTTTCCAATTTTTTTGGCTTATTTTCATTCATAATAATCACTAAATAACCCTAGATTGCATTAATGCTTGAGAGAGTTCAACTTCTGGCATCCAGTCAATTACCTTGGCTCCAAAACCAGAAACTGCTGTAAGCCTGTTCTGACGTTCGAGTTTTAGAACTTCATAGGACATCCTTGGAATTCTACTAACTAATCTTTCTAAATCTATACTACTAGGAGATAGAATAGTGACTGCGTGACCATTTCCAGACAGATTTCTGATAGCTGGGATTGTCGTAGCATCTCCTTCTAAACTACTAATGATGAAAACTGGAGATCCTCGGCTAATTCTAGGAGCTAGAGAATTTGTTACTGCTTGGAGTGGCATTGATCCTGAAGACTGAACCGATGCTAATCTACTCAAGACCTTGTAATTCTGTTTATCCCCTGTATCGGGAGGAAGATAGTCCATTTTTGATCCATATGTGACCAAAGAGACCGAATCTCGTCGTTTATTGAAATGATTCGAAATTGAGGCTGCGGCAATTGTTCCCATCTCTAATGGATTCTTGAGAACAGTTCCAATTCTAGTAACATCTCTAGTATCTAAGATTATGAAAACATCAGTAACAGCATCTCTTGTTTTTTGATTTACCATCATATCTCCAGTTCTAGCAAATGCTTTCCAATTAATAGATCTAAGGGGATCTCCTGGTAAATATTCCCTGAGAGAGTAAAATTCCATTCCCGGACCGGGAGTTCGGAGAGTTGTAGCTCCAGTATACATTTTTGGAACATCAGATTTTAGCATTGCATCCTCAATTTCTCTTACCTGAGGGAAAACTGTGATATCGTAGACATTGTCGATTTTAGATTCGGTAACAAATAAATCAAATGCATCCCTGTATCTGACTGAAATAGGGCCCAATGAGTAATGTCCTCTTAGTGGACAACGTAGTTTGTACTCAATTTTTGTTGATTGGCCGGGACCTAAATTAAGTCTCATTTGATTTATGCCCTGTTTAAGTTTCATTTCATGAGGGACATTGTCAAAAATTTCTAGTTGCTGAGTTCTTTTATAAGAATTATTAGTGATGGTTAGGCTAACGTCAACTAAGTCGCCTTTATACACATTTGAATGTGGAACAAACCGAGAAATTTCTAGTTCTGAGTGGCCTTCTAACCATCCGTTTACAGAAATGAAAGCTATAAATGTCAATCCGATTATCATTAACAGGAAATTAGAAATCATCATTCCAATCAGGATTAGACTAATTCCACCTGCTAGCATAATTGCTGCTTTTCTAGTCCACATTAAACATCACTTCCATACTCATTGGAACCCCATTCTTTTATTCTCTTAACAATTCCAACTAACTCATCCGGACGATATTTTCTATCCTCGAAAATGAATCTAATCAATATAGGATCCTTGAGTAATTTTTGTAAATCTTTAGCCGGCAATAGGTCAAATTCTTCTCTTGAAAGGGCATTTATGTTTCTGACTCTAGTTAATAGAACTTGTCTGATTTTTTCTGGTTTTTGATAATATTCATACCTTCTAGCATCACCAAAACCATAGTAAACAACTCTGAAAATATGTCTCCAATTTTCTGGATTTTCCTTTCTAATTAGAACTGATTCCAATGTAATGAATAGAATTAGGAATAATATTAACATGGCCATCCAATCGTTTGTAAAATAAATTAAAATATAGTAGAGTAGGTTATATGTGTCCCCTAGTAAAGTTGGCTGTTGATGTCTACTCTCGTCGAATATCACTAGAGCATTATCGCTAGCAAATGAATTATTGCTAGAGATCAGAAGAGCTTCGGCCACTAAATCTAAAGCCCATTTCCTATTATCATTATCAGGGACTATTCCAAAATATCTTGTATTTTCATCATCTGGGTCATATAAGGCGTTTATTAGCATTGATCCATCTGAAACAAAATGCATTCTACCTGATTCATAATTTCTACACAGAAGTTTCTCACAATATCTAACATATACTGGGAATGGGCCTTGTTCATCTCCTTGTAGTCCCATCGCAGTATATCCACCAATTGTATAGTTACCATCATCATTATTATCAATCCATGAATCTTGAGTAGTTTTAGAAATTACATATCTTTTTTCTGCTGGATTGTAAGATGTAGTTTTTTCGAAGGAAGATGGGGAATTAGTCAGTAGATTATATCCTTCAGACCAATCCCAAACGGGTAAAAGTGTTGTCTGATTAATTCCTAAGAAGCGATGAGCACAAAGTCCAGAGGTTCTAGAGTTAATAAGTGAAGCTCCAACCTCAGAGTTAGTTGGATCCTTGTCTAAAATATCTACAATTCCATCTTTATCTATATCTCTTAAACATGGATTTACTTCTGATTGAGATGGTAAAGAAGTTGTGAAATTAAATGCAGACGTAGTATTGACCCAAACAAAATCCGCCCCTAAATCTGAATCATAATTATAATCTGCATACAATCTATGATTAGTGAATTCTAATCCAAATTCAGAAGCAAGATTACTAGAGTAGCCAAAATCATCCATAAGAATTACAGTTCCTCCTCTTGTAACAAAATCTCTAATAGCTAGGATCTCAGATGAAGTATATCCATCTCCTTCCGAAAACTGTATAATATCATCATTGCCGGTAAATCTTGGTAGTGAGATGGTATCTCTTTCAACTCCTGAGATTACAAAGATTGTTTCCTCTGGGTTATCTATATCACTTAGAAGAAGGGGACTAGATACCAAAGCAGTAGTTTCAATTCCTAGTTCATTTAATTCTGTTCTAAATGAATTTAAGTCATTCCAATCATCACCATACGCAGATTGTTGGGTTTGTCCGGGAGAGATATAAACCATTGCTATAGATAGAAGTAGGATAATTAGAAAAATCCAGAAAGCTCCTGTGATAATTATTCTCCTAATTTTTCTTTTGCTTAAATCTCTGATGTAACGACTAATATCTAAGGATTTCTTCCAGTCCATCTATGAGTCCACCTTATCAATTAAGCTTTGAGCCTAAAGATGAGCTTAAGACCGTTATGTGGCAATGAACGAAAATTGCATCTAAAAATAATTAGTTTTTTCAAGAAAAAATGAGTTATCTTGATAGTTCAACAACTGTACCAACATTGGCGATTTCATCAATTGGTATTGACAGTAATCCATCAGTAGTAGGCCATGGAAGGTCATTGGGATCGATTTGTGATTCTGTAACTACTAGAATATTAACAATATGCCCTGTTTCTACATCTATATTAAAATCAGCTAAGTGACCGAGCAGGTCTCCGGCGGCATCTACTACTTGTCTAGTGATAATTTCTTGACCGAACGTAGTTTTCATCTTTTGGCCTCATATTGATTCTATACCTGGGATTCCTGTAGGGCTTCTTCTGACTGATTCTAGTCCACTAGTGAGCATTGATTCCATCCGTCCATAATATTGCATCATATCCTCATTTACTGTGGGCCTGACTCTTTCTATTGCCTGTTCAAAATGTTTTTTAGATACTGTTTTCTTTCCATCTCTCATCGAAATTAGAGCTGCTTCTCTACATACTGCTTCAATATCGGCTCCAGTGTAATTTTCTAATCTGGAAGCAAACTCTTCGATGTCGAACTTGCCTAATGGCATTTTTTTGGAGTGTATGTTCAGAATGGCACTTCTGGAGTCTTTATCTGGTGGCGGAATATGTAAAACTCGTTCAAATCTTCCACTTCTGAGAAGTGCAGGATCAATCATTTCTGGTCGATTAGTAGCAGCAACTACGATTACTCCTTCCATCCCCTCAACTCCATCCATACTACTTAACAGCTGATTAACAACTCTATTCATAACATCCGAACCATCTCCTGAGTTACTTCTACGGATGCCTGCAATACTCTCAAACTCATCCAAAAATACGATAGATGGACTAGATTGTTTTGCTTTTTTGAATACTTCTCGAACGGCTTTTTCTGATTCGCCAACCCATTTTGAAATTAATTCTGGGCCTTTGATTGTGATGAAATTAGCTTTAGCTTCGTTCGCTATTGCTTTTGCAATTAATGTCTTTCCTGTTCCCGGAGCTCCAAATAATACAATTCCCCTTGGAGGGTTAATCCCAAAGTGTTCGAACTTTTCTGGTATGGTTAGTGGCCATTCGATACTTTCTTTGAGTCTGTCTTTGACATCTTCTAATCCTCCGACCTGTTCCCATGAAACTTCAGGTACTTCAATGTAAATTTCTCTTAATGCACTTGGTTCAATCTCTTTTACTGCCTCTTGGAAATCTATCATCTTTACCTCTAATTTTTCCAATACCTCTGGAGGTATCTCATCTTGGTCTAAATCGATTTCGGGCAAATATCTTCGTAATGCTTTCATTGCAGATTCTCTAACTAATGCTGATATATCTGCACCAACAAATCCGTATGTATTATCTAAAAGCCAATCTAAGCTATAATCATCACTAATCGGCATATCTCTTGTATGAATTTCAAGGATTTCACCTCTTCCATTTTTATCGGGTACGCCAATTTCCAACTCTCTATCGAATCTACCAGGTCTTCTCAAAGCTGGATCAATAGCATCTCTTCTGTTTGTTGCACCTATTACGACTACATTATCTCTCCCGCCCATTCCGTCTAGTAAGGTTAGTAATTGTGCAACAACTCTTCTTTCTACTTCGCCTGTAACATCTTCCCTTTTTGGTGCAATACTATCCAATTCATCAATAAAAATAATTGCTGGAGAATTAGCTGCGGCATCGTCAAAAATTTCTCTTAGTTGCTTCTCACTCTCTCCATAATATTTAGAAATAATTTCGGGGCCATTAATTGAGGTGAAATGAGCCTTTGTCTCTGAAGCTACGGCCTTAGCTATCAGAGTCTTTCCAGTCCCTGGTGGTCCATGAAGTAGAACTCCCCTAGGTGGCTCAATTCCAAGTCTTCTAAATAGAATAGGGTGCTTTAGAGGTAGTTCAATCATCTCCCTAACTTTCTGTAGTTGCCCTCCGATTCCACCTATATCTTCGTAAGATATTGATTGAATCGAGTCTTGATCTACCTGGTCTACAGCATCTTCTTTAATGATTATCTCCGTATCCGGAAGAACCTGGACTATTCCCTTTGGATTAGTTTGTACAATTGCAAATGGTAGTGCCTCTGCAAATAATGTCATTCCTGGAATAAATATTCTATCTCCAGCAACTACTGGTCTTTTGTTTAGTCCTCGACGGGCAAAGCCTTCAATTCCTGGTCCAAATCTAACTTTTTGTTGCTTTGCCATCACGGGACTCAGAATTAGTTTTTGACAAGGTTCTACATTTGCTTTAGTTATTTCAGCTCTGTCACCTAGACTTACTCCTGCATTCTTTCGAATAATTCCATCAACTCTTATTACACCCAAATTTGCATCTTCGGGCCTACATCTCCAAACTATTGCTGCAGTCTTTCTTTCCCCCTCGATTTCAATAATATCTCCGGGTTTAAGATTCAAATCATTATCAAAGGGTACTCGTGCCCTTCCATGACCAACATCACTAGGTATTGCTTTGGCGACTCTTAAAGTCAGATTTCCATTAGATTCTTCGACCATTTCCCACTCACCGTACAAACATGTCAGACTAAAGGGGGTTGTTAAACCCACCAATCAAGAACTATCAATAAATACTAAATTTTCGATGATAATTTCTAATACCGAAATGAGTATTATTATGTCACTAATACTAGTCGGAGGTACATGACTCACATACTCGAAACGGCGTTTGAAATAATTAATAACGAAAATCCTAATGGAAGTCCTAGTATCAAAGGGTATAATATTATCAATGGACAATTGAGGGAATCTAGTAGTTCTGAGACTTTTAAAAGCATAAATCCTGCAATTTTAGATGATTGTCTTGGTCAATTTCCTTTGTCTACCAAACAGGATGTGGAAGAAGCTTTACATGCGGCTAGAACAGCATTTGCAGGATGGTCTTCTACTCCGCCCCCCACTCGTGGACAGATAATTGGAAACATGGGTAGATTGTTAATGAAATACAAAGATGATGTGGTAAGGGTGGAAACTAGAGAGATCGGTAAGACTTTGAAAGAAAGCGCG